>JAJXVM010000131.1 GCA_021782135.1 Myxococcales bacterium
CGAGCGCGTGGTACCGCTCGTCGCCGAGCGCCCGGCGCACCAGGCCGCGCGCCCCGGCCTCGACCTCGTCGGCGAGGTGGGCGAGCGGCTCGCCGCGGCAGAGCCGGGCGAAGCGGGCGAGCGGGGCGCCGCGCCGGATGGCGGTCCGGCGCAGCACCCCGCCCTCGGCCAGCGCGGCGTTGCAGCCGGGGCGCGAGGTCCAGAGAGTGCGGAAGCCGTGGGCGCGGGCGGCGCGCTCGACCGCGGGCGAGGTGCGGCCGCCCGGCAAGGCCAGGTGCGACGGCGCCGCGCCGGTCACGGCCCCGAGGATGGCGCGCGAGCGCTCCAGCTCCTCGTCGAGCTCGGCGGGCGAGAGCAGGCTCAGGAAGCGGTGCGTGTGGCCGTGCGCCCCGACCAGCCACCCCGCGGCGTGCAGCGCCGCCACGCCGGCGGCGTCGAGGAAGCCGGGCCGGCCGAGGAAGCCGGTGGTGACGAAGATGGCGCCGCGCGCGCCGAGCCGCGACACGCGGGGCAGCGCCTCGGCGAGGACGCTCCGCTCGCCGTCGTCGAAGGTGAGGACGACGCCCGGGCCGGTCGACGGCGCGCGCGGATCGAGCAACCCCCCCGGGCAGGCGGCGGCCAGCTCGAGTTGCGCCTCGAACTCCTCCAGGCGAACGGTGTAGCGGGCGCCGTCGGCGAGGTCGGCTGGGCTCCCGAGCCCGTGGTACATCAGCGCGACCACCCGCCCGAGATCCATGCGCCCGCCTCCTCGGCGCGAGATCTAGGTCTCGCCCAGGAGCCCGGGAGGCTCCGGGGCGGTAAGCCGGTCGGGGGCTCCCTTTCCGAGGGACGGCCCGCCGCGCCGCCCCTGGGGCGAGGGCTGCGAGAGCGCTCGAAGGCCTGAACGGCCGTCAGGTCGTGGGACGGGCGGCGGAGCGAGCGGGAGCCAGCTCAGGCCCGCTTCATCCCCCGCTTGAGCGAGCGGACGTACTCTTCCACCCGGGCCGCGCGCGCCTTGCGGCTCCCCGGCTCGGCGATCCGGTTCACGATGGCGCTCCCCACCACCAGGCCGTCGGCGAGGGGCGCGAGCGACTTCGCCTGGGCGGGGGTGGAGATCCCGAAGCCGATCACCACCGGGACCGGGCTCTCGGCGCGGACGGCGGCGAGCTTGGGGGCGAGGTCCTCGGGCAGCGCCCTGCGCGCGCCGGTCACGCCGGCCACCGACACGAAGTACAGGAACCCGCGCGCGGCGGCGCAGGCGGCGGCCCGGCGGGCGGGGGTCGAGGTGGGCGCGAGCAGGAAGACCAGCGCCACCCCGTGCGCGCGAGCGAGCGCGCCGAAGCGGCCGGCCTCCTCGGGCGGGAGGTCGGGCACGATGAGCGCGTCGACCCCCGCCTTGGCGCAGTCGCGGAGGAACCGCTCCTCGCCGTACGCGAGCATGGGGTTCACGTAGCCCATGAGCGCCACGGGGACCTCCGAGCGTTCCCGGACCGCGGCCGCCAGGGCCAGGCAGTCGGCGACGGTGGTCCCGGCGGCGAGCGAGCGCTCGGCGGCGCGCTGGATGGTGGGGCCGTCGGCGATGGGGTCCGAGAAGGGCACGCCGATCTCGAGCAGGTCGGCGCCGCCGCGGACGCAGGCGAGCGCCATCTCGAGCGAGGTGACGAGGTCGGGGTCGCCGCCCATCACGTAGGTGACGAGCGCTGCCTCGCCGCGCGCGCGGCACGCCTCGAACGCGCGGGCGATGCGATCCGGAGCGGGGGAGGGCTTGCTGGCGGCGCTCATCGGGACCTCCGGGGGGTGCGCGCGGGCAGGGGCGCGGGACCGGCGGCCCTCTTCTTCGCCGGGCGGCGGACGACCGCGCCGGCGGCCCGCTTCGCGCCCCCCCGCGGCCGCGGCGTGGCGCCGGCCTTCCGCTTCGGCGCGGCGGCCCGCTCCGCGAGCGCCTTGCGCACCTGCTCCACGTCCTTGTCGCCGCGGCCGGAGACGTTCACGATCACCAGCCCGCCCGGGCCGAGATCGCGCGCCACCTTGCGGGCCGCCGCCACCGCGTGGGCGCTCTCGAGGGCCGGGATGACGCCCTCCAGGCGCGCCAGGTACTGGAGCGCCTCGAGCGCCTCCTCGTCGGTGGCCTGCCTCAGGGTCAGCCGCCCCTGGTCCTTGAGCCAGGAGAGCTCCGGCCCGACGCCCGGGTAGTCGAGCCCGGCGCTGATGGAGTGGGCCTCCGCGATCTGCCCGTTGCGGTCCTGCAACAGGTAGCTGCGCGACCCGTGCAGCACGCCGGGGCGCCCCTTGGCGAGGGCCGCGCCGTGCTTGCCGGTGGAGAGGCCGTGTCCGGCCGCCTCGACGCCGACGAGCCGCACCGCCTCGTCGCCGAGGAAGGCGGTGAAGATGCCCATGGCGTTGGAGCCGCCGCCGACGGCCGCCACGATGGCGTCCGGGAGGCGGCCGGCCACCTCCTGCACCTGCCGCCGCGCCTCGTCGCCGATGACCCGCTGGAAGTCGCGCACCAGCGCCGGGTAGGGATGCGGCCCCGCCACCGAGCCGATGATGTAGTGCGTGTCGGCCACGTTGGTGACCCAGTCGCGGATCGCCTCGTTCATGGCGTCCTTGAGGGTGCGCGAGCCGGCCTCCACCGGCACCACCCGCGCGCCGAGCAGCTGCATCCGGAAGACGTTGAGCGCCTGGCGCTCGACGTCGAGCGCGCCCATGTAGACGTCGCAGGGGAGCCCGAAGAGCGCGGCCGCGGTGGCGGTGGCGACCCCGTGCTGTCCGGCGCCGGTCTCGGCGATGATCCGCCGCTTCCCCATCCGCCGCGCCAGCAGCACCTGCCCGAGAGTGTTGTTCACCTTGTGGGCGCCGGTGTGGCAGAGGTCCTCGCGCTTCAGGAGCACGCGGCACCCGCCCACGTCGGCGCTCATCCGCCGGGCCTCGCCGAGCGGCGTGGGGCGGCCGGCGTAGCGCGCGAGCAGCTCGGAGAGCTCGGCCTGGAAGGCGGGGTCCCGCCGGGCCGACTCCCACGCCGCGGTCAGCTCGTCGAGCGCCGGGATGAGCGTCTCCGGCACGTAGCGGCCGCCGTACGGGCCGAAGTGGCCGGCGTCGTCGGGAACTGGCTGGGTCATTCCGGGTCCTCCCTGTCTGCCTGGCGCACCGCCTCGACGAACCGCGCCAGCTTCTCGTGATCCTTCACGCCGGGCGACGACTCCACGCCGCTCGCCACGTCCACCCCGTAGGGCCGGACCCGGCGCACCGCGTCCCCGACGTTGTCGGGCGCCAGCCCGCCCGCCAGGATCACCGGCTTGCCGCCGATGACCGGGCGCGCCAGCGACCAGTCGAACGCGACCCCGGCGCCGCCCTGCGCGGGCGAGGGGGTGTCGAGCAGGAAGGCCCTCGCCTCGGAGCGCGCCAGCGCCGCCTCGTCCCAGGGCTCCCCGGCGCGGAGCCGGTAGATGACCGGGAAGGCGTACTGCGAGCACTCGCCGACCGGCTCGTCGCCGTGGAGCTGGATGGCGTGCACCCCCGCCTCGCCGGCGGCGGTCCAGATCCCGGTGCGCATCGCGTTCACGAAGACGCCCACGGCGGCGACGAACGGCGGCAGCCGGCGGACGATCTCCCGCGCCGCCTCCGGCGCGAGGTACCGCTTCGAGCCGGGCCAGAAGTTGAAGCCGAGGGCGTCGGCGCCGAGCTCGGCGGCGGCGAGCGCGTCCTCGAGCCGGGTGATGCCGCAGATCTTGACGCGGGTTCTCATCGGAGCCGCTGGTGCCTCATGGTTCGCGGGGTCCCCCTCTCCCCGCGGGGAGAGGGGGTGCCTCGATCCCTGGCCTTGGCGCCCCCCGAGGAGAGGTTCGGAGCTCCCCCTCGGGCGCGGGCGTCGCCGTCACGCCTCCAGGAGCTCCTTCAGCAGCGCGCCGGGGTCGGCCGCCCGCACCAGCGCCTCGCCCACGAGGAAGTTCGCCGCGCCGGCCGCCCGGAGCCGCCGCACGTCGGCGGCGGCGCGGACCCCGCTCTCGGCGACCGCCTTCACCGACTCGGGGAGCATGGGGAGCAGCCGCTCGGAGACGCCCAGGTCCACCTTGAAGGTCTTGAGGTTCCGGTTGTTCACGCCCACCACCTGGGCGCCGGCGGAGAGCGCCGCCTCCACCTCCCACTCGTCGTGCACCTCGACGAGCGGGGTGAGCTGCAGCGCGGCGCAGTCCTCGACCAGCGCGGAGAGCCCGTCCTCGGAGAGCGCGGCGGCGATGAGCAGGGCCGCGTCGGCGCCGGCCACCCGCGCCTCGAGGAGCTGGTAGCGGTCGATGACGAAGTCCTTGCGGAGCAGCGGCAGCGCCACCTGCTTGCGCGCGGCGGCGAGGTCCTCGAGCGCGCCGCCGAAGCCGGGGCCGTCGGTGAGGATCGACACCGCCGCCGCGCCGCCCGCGGCGTAGCGGGCGGCCTGGGCCGGGGCGTCGAGCCCCGCGGCGAGGGAGCCCGCCGACGGGCTGGCGCGCTTCACCTCGGCCACGATCCGGGTGGGGCCGCCGCGCGGCGAGAGCGAGGCGGCGAAGGGGGAGGGGGGCGGCATGTCGGCGGCGCGGGCGATGAGCTCGCGCTCCGAGAGCTTGCGCCGGCGCTCCGCCACCTCGGCGGCCTTGCGGGCCAGGATGTCTCCGAGGAAGCTCATGGCGCCGTCCGGCTGGCGGCGGCGAGCCGCGTGAGCTTGTCGAGCGCGGCGCCCGAGTCGATGGTCCTCGCCGCCAGGGTCACGCCGGACGGCAGGTCGTCGGCGGCGCCGCCGCAGACCAGGGCTGCGGCGGAGTTGGCCAGCACCGCGTCGCGCGGCGCGCCCTTCTGGCCGGCGAGGACGTCGCGCAGGATGCGCGCGTTCTGCGGGGCGTCGCCGCCCCGGATGTCCTCCCGGGACCAGCGGCGCAGCCCGAGGTCCTCGGGCACCACGGAGAAACGCTCCAACTTCCCCTCCTTCACTTCCGTGCAATGGGTCATGCCGGTGACGGCGATCTCGTCGAACCCCTCGCCGTGCACCACGAACGCGTGCGCCGCGCCCAGCGTCGCCAGGACCCCGCCGATCACCGGCACCCAGCGCGCCTCGTATACTCCCATCACCTGGTGGCGGGCGCCGGCCGGGTTGGCGAGGGGGCCGAGCAGGTTGAAGATGCTGCGCATCGCCAGCTCGCGGCGGATGCCCGCCACCGCCTTGAAGGCCGGGTGGAGCCGGGGCGCGAAGAGGAAGCCGATGCCGATCTCCTCGATGCAGCGCTCCACGCGCTCCTTCGGGATCTCGACCTCCACCCCGAGCGCGGAGAGCACGTCGGCCGAGCCGCAGCGCGACGAGACCGAGCGGTTGCCGTGCTTGGCCACGCAGACCCCGGCGCCGGCGGTGACGAAGGCGGAGGCGGTGGAGATGTTGAAGGTGTTCTGGCCGTCGCCGCCCGTCCCGCAGGTGTCCACGAAGACCTCGCGGCGCACCTTCACCGGATCGACCCGGGCCCGCATCACGTCGGCGGCGCCGGCGATCTCCTCCACCGTCTCGCCCTTGATGCGCAGCGCGGCCAGGAGCGCCCCGACCTGCGCCGGGGTGGCCTCGCCGTCGGCCACCTCGTTCATCACCGCGACCATCTCGGCGCGGGTGAGGTCGTGCCGCTCGACCAGCTTGGCGAGCGCCTCGAGGATCATCGCTGGCTCCTTCCGGACAGGCGGCCGAGCCAGTTGCCGAGGAGCTGCTTGCCGCAGCCGGTCAGGATCGACTCGGGGTGGAACTGGACGCCCTCCACGTCGAGGGTGCGGTGGCGCAGCCCCATGATCTCGCCCTCGTCGGTCCAGGCGGTCACCGCCAGCGCGCGCGGGAGGGTGGCCCGCTCCACCACCAGCGAGTGGTAGCGGCCGGCGTCGAACGGGGAGGGGAGGCCGGCGAAGACGCCCTGGCCGCGGTGGCGCACCGGGCTCGCCTTGCCGTGGACGATGCGGGAGTTGCGGACCACGCGGCCGCCGAAGGCCTGCCCGATGGCCTGGTGGCCGAGGCAGACCCCGAGGAGGGGCAGCTCGCCCGCGAGCGCGCCGATGGCCTCGAGGGTGATCCCGGCCTCGTCCGGCGTGCAGGGGCCGGGCGAGAGCACGAGCCCCCGCGGCCGCCGGGCGCGGATGCCGGCCACGTCGATGGCGTCGTTGCGGAACACCTCCACGTCGGCCCCCAGCTCGCCCAGGTACTGCACCAGGTTGAAGGTGAAGGAGTCGTAGTTGTCGACGAGCAGCAGCCGGGGCCTCATCGCGCGCCTCCGGCCCGGCGCGCGGGCTGGGCCTCGGGCGGCGCCACCGCCGTCGCGTCCATGCTGTGGGACTCGGCCTGGGCCACCGCCGCGAAGAGCGCCCGGGCCTTGTTGACGGTCTCCTGGTACTCGGCGGCCGGCTTCGAGTCGTAGACCAGCCCGGCGCCGGCCTGCACCGACACCCGCCGCCCGGACTGCATGAGCGTGCGGATGGCGATGCACATCTCCATGTCGCCGCCGCGGTCGAAGTAGCCCACCGCCCCGGCGTAGGGGCCGCGGCGCGCCGGCTCGAGCTCGTCCACGATCTCCATGGCCCGCACCTTGGGCGAGCCCGAGACCGTGCCGGCCGGGAAGGCGGCGCGCAGCACGTCGAGCGCGCCGAGCCCGTCCTGGAGGCGGCCGCGGACCTCCGAGACGAGGTGCATGACGTGCGAGTACCGCTCCACCACCTTGAGCGCGGTGAGCCGGACCGTGCCCACCGCGGCGACGCGCCCGACGTCGTTGCGCCCGAGGTCGATCAGCATCACGTGCTCGGCGTTCTCCTTCGGGTCGGCCCGCAGCTCGGCCTCCAGCGCCTGGTCCTCGGCCGGATCGCGGCCGCGCTTGCGCGTGCCGGCGATGGGCCGCAGCGTGATCTCGCCGCCGCGCAGCTTCACCAGCGTCTCGGGGGAGCTGCCCACCAAGGCGCGGTCGCCGTCCTGCAGGAAGAAGAGGTAGGGCGAGGGGTTCACCCGCCGCAGCGCCCGGTAGACGTCGAACGGCGCGGAGGAGACCTCGGCGTCGAAGCGCTGCGAGAGGACGATCTGCTGGCAGTCGCCGGCGCGGATGTAGGCCTTGGCCTTGCGGACGGCGGCCTCGAACCGCTCGCGCGAGACCCGCGGCTGCAGCGCCGCCGGCCGGCCGCCGTTGCGGTGCCGCTCGCGGCGGCCGTCGCGCAGCGGCCGCGAGAGCCGCTCCAGGACGCCGCCGATGCGCAGCAGCGCCTGCTGGTAGAGCGCGCGCGGATCGTCCCCCTCGTCGCAGCGGGCCTCGGCGATGACGTGCATCGAGTGGCGCAGGTTGTCGAACGCCACCACCACGTCGAAGTCCATGAAGAAGGCGTCGGGGAACCCGAGCTCGTCCGGGTTGGCGATGGGCACCCGCGGCTCGAAGAGCTTCACCGCGTCGTACGAGAAGAAGCCCACCAGCCCGCCGGAGAAGGCCGGGGTGCCGGGGACCGGCACGGCGCGGTGGGTGGCGAGCGCCGCCCGCACCCGCTCCACCGGGTCGCCCGGATCGCCCAGCCTCCAGCGCAGCACCTCGCGGGGGCCGGCGCCGAGGAAGGAGTAGCGCGCGCTGCGCTCCCCGCCCTCCACCGACTCGAAGAGGAAGGCGCGCTTCTCGCCGCGCGACAGCTTCAGGAAGGCCGACACGGGCGTCTCCGTGTCGGCGTCCACCTCCACGCGGATGGGCACCGCGCGGCCGGGCCGGCAGAGGGAGAGGAATGTGTCGAGGTCGGGCTGCGGCCTCACGTCAGGCGCGCCAAAGGAACACCGTCATGCCGAGATCCGTCGCTTCGGCCCGGCGATCTCGGCCACGTCCTTCGCCACGATGCGGTTCTTCGCGTCCACGAGGACCACCTTCGGCGCGTGCGTGCGCGCCTCGGCGTCCTCCATCTCGGCGAAGGTGGCGAGGATGACCAGGTCACCCGGCTTGTTGAGGTGAGCGGCCGCGCCGTTGATGCAGATGACGCCGCTGCCGCGCTCGCCGCGGATGGCGTAGGTCTGGAGCCGCGTGCCGCGGGTGATGTTCCACACGTGGACCGCCTCGTACTCCAGGATCCCGGCCGCCTCCAGGAGGTCCTCGTCGATGGTGACCGACCCCTCGTAGTCGAGGTCGGCGTGCGTCACCGTCGCGCGATGGATCTTGGAGGTGAAAATCGTCCGCCGCATGACATGCTTAGATACCCGCTCGCGACCCGGGGTGCAAGGATCGGCCCCCGGAGCCCACGCAAAGGGCCGGTTGCGCCGGCCCCAGCGGACGCTGCTCGCGAGGGCTCCTCCTCCTAGAACCCCTGCCCCATGCGCCCCACTTCCCTCGCCCTCCTCCTCGCCGTCCTCCTCCCCGCGCCCGCGCGCTCCGGCCCCCGGGAGGCCGATCCGGAGCGGCGGATCCAGGGCGCGCCGATGAAGGCCGACGTGACCTGGCTCGCCGACCCGGCCCGCACCGGCCGCGGGGTGGGCACCCCCGGCAACGCCGCCGCCGCGGCCTTCGTCGCCGACCGCATGGCCGCGCTCGGGCTCGTCCCCGCCGGCAGCGACGGCTGGCGGCAGCCCTTCGACGCCCCGGTGCGGGCGGTGCTCCGGGGGGAGAACGCGCTCGCGCTGGCCGGCACCCCGCTCGCCCTGCGGCGGGACTGGCAGCCGTTCACCTTCACCGACCCGGGCCAAGCGAGCGGCGAGGTGGTCTTCGCCGGCTACGGGATCACCGCCCCCGAGCTCGGCTACGACGACTACGCCGGGCTCGACGTGAAGGGGAAGGTCGTGCTCGTGGCGGCCCACTTCCCCCGCGAGGCCGACCCGGCCTCGCCCTTCCGCGCCCCGCAGGCCTACCGCTACGGCGAGTGGCGCTACAAGACCATCAACGCCCGCGAGCACGGCGCCCTCGCCCTGCTGGCGGTGCGCGACGGCTGGAACCACACCGGAGCCGACGAGCTGCCGCCCTGGCGCGGCGCGGTCTCCTCGCGGGCCGGGCTGCTGGCCGGGCGCGTCACCGCCGCGGCGCTGGCGCGGGCGGGCGTGGACGCGGCG
>JAJXVM010000132.1:0-2386 GCA_021782135.1 Myxococcales bacterium
GCGGGGGTCGCCGACGCGGGGGGGGGCGCCCCGGGCGCGTTCCCGTCGGCGGGGGCGGCGAGGGCCGTCGAGGCGGCGAGCGCTGCGGCGGCTGCCAGTGCGTGGACGACGAGACGGTTCATGATCATCTCCGGGTGGGCTGACGCGGTCCCGGCGCCGGGCCCGATCCCACCCGAGGATGATACCGGAGGGGACGGGCGGGAACCATCACGGGAGGGATGGGTCCCGTCGGTCGCCGGCCCGGCCGGCGCCGGCCGCGCCCGGGGACGCGGCGCCGGCCCCCGGGCGCGGGCGCTACGGTTGCTCCTCGAACGTCGCCGCGCCGGTGCTCCCCTTGTCGTGCGCCAGGTGGCGGCCGCCGGAGGGATCGACGGCGAGGCTCAGGGTCCAGTCGACCGACGCCGGGAGGGTCTCGACGCTCCAGGTCGAGCCGGCGAGGTGCGCCAGCTTCAGCCAGGAGCCCGCCGTCTCGCCGAAGCCGATCCAGGGGGTGCCGTCGGCGGCGAGCGCGAGGCTCGCGATGTATCCGGGCGCGACCGTCGAGATGCTCCAGGAGGTCCCGGCGCTCGCGGCGTACTTCACCGTTCCGGCGAGGGTGTCGAGATAGGCGAGCCGCGGATGGCCGGCGCCGTCGAGCGCGAGCGAGCTCCACTCACCGACGCCCTCCCCGGAGTCGACGATCTGGATCGTCCAGGCGGTGCCGTCGTACCGGGCGAGGCGGAGCGCCTGGGCGGCGAGGAGGTAGTCGTAGGTGAAGTAGCTGAGCACCGGGTGGTCCGCCGCGTCGAAGACGAGCGAGGTGCCGTGGAACCCCGCGTAGGCCGCGGCGTCGACCGTGGCGATCCCCCAGGTGCCGGCGCCGCCGCGGGTGGCGTACTTCAGGCCGAAGCCGTCGCCCCCGTAGAAGCTGATCGAGGGGACGCCGCCGCTGGTGAGGGCGAGCGAGAGCCCCGGGACGCGGGCGCCGACCACGGCGCTCTCCACCGTCTCGACCGTCCAGCCGCTCCCGCCGTCGAAGGCGTAGCGGATGCCGCCCGCGGCCGTGCCGTTGTCGCTCTGCCAGGCGACGTGCGGGTGGCCGCCGCCGTCGAGGACGAGCGCGACCTGCTCGTCGGCGTGGGTGGTGTTGGGGATGACCGCCCGGGTCCAGGTGCCACCCGCGCGCGACGCGTAGAGGAGCTGGTTGGTGGCCAGGTCGAGGTAGGCCACGTGCGGCTGGCCGGCCGCGTCGAGCGCGATGGAGATCGAGCGGATCGAGACGGTCCCGTCGATCGTGGTGGTCCTCCAGGGCGCGCTCCCGCCGCCACCGCCCGAGCTCCCCCCGCAGCCGGTCAGCGAAGCTGCGATCAGCACCGGCACCAGCGCCCTCGTCCCGTCCCTCATGTGGTCCTCCCTCGCGGCCCCCGCCGGCCAAGCTCGCAGGTGTCCGCGGCGCGCTCCACGAGCGAGAAGTCGCACGCACCCGGGTGCGGCGATCGGATGTGGATCGAGCACGCCGGCGGAGGACGGCGAGCCTGGGCGCCGAGCCCCCTGCTGTCCCCGGGCGAGCGCCCGGGGCGAGAGCACCCTGAAGGTGCGTGCGGGGCGAGGTGGGCCCCAGATGATCTGTGGCGTCGCGTCGCCCACGGAGGGGCGGTGCGCTCGAAGTCCGGAGGCGCGGCCCCCGAGCGCACGCGGTCGGGGAGTGGCTACACCAAGGGCAAGCCAGCACGGGCTGCCGAAGGAGCGGAGCGATGGGCAAGGTGCGCTTCGGCGTGGCGATCTCGCTCGACGGCTTCATGGCCGGGCCCGGGCAGAGCGTCGAGCACCCGCTCGGCGCCGGCGGCATGCGGCTCCACGACTGGGCGTTCGCGCTGGCGGCCTGGCGCCGGATGCACGTCGGCCTCGAGGGCGGCGTCGAGAACGCCAGCACGCAGGTCGTCGAGGAGGCGCTCGCGAACGTCGGCGCCTTCGTCATGGGGCGCAACATGTTCGGCGGCCACCCCGGTCCCTGGGGCGACGGCTCCTGGCGAGGCTGGTGGGGCGAGACCCCGCCCTTCCACGCCCCGGTCTACGTGGTGACCCACCACCCGCGATCGCCGCTCGCGATGCGGGGCGGGACGACGTTCGCCTTCGTGACCGAAGGGGTCGAGGCGGCGGTCGCGCGGGCCCGCGAGGCCGCGGGGGGGCGCGACGTCGTCCTCGGCGGCGGGGCGAGCCTCCTGCGGCAGGCCCTGGCCGCCGGCCTGGTCGACGAGGCGGGGGTGTCGATCGTCCCGGTCCTCCTCGGGAGCGGCGAGCGGCTCTTCGATGGGCTCGGCGGGCTCGCGCTCGAGCAGCTGCGCGCCATCGAGGCGCCGGGGGTCGCGCACCTGAGGTACCGCGTGGTCAGGTGAGCGGGCGGGCG
>JAJXVM010000132.1:2486-8983 GCA_021782135.1 Myxococcales bacterium
CGGCGGGCGATCAGTTGATGCCGAAGGTGCCGCCGAGGGCGATGCCGGCCGTTCCCCAGGTCGGGGAGTACGGGCCCGAGGTGGTGTTGGAGGAGAGGTAGAGGTACAGGGCGAGGCTCGCGGTGACGGGGCCCCGGCCGAGGTAGCTCGCGTTGCCGATCGCGAAGCGCGCGCCGAAGCCCTGGTCGCTGCTCTCCGTCTGCCCGTTGTAGGCCACGCTGAGCCTGGTGATGGATGGGGTCGCCGACATGTACCAGCCGTCGGAGAAGTGGAAGAGGAAGGTGAAGCCGACGCCGGAGAGATAGACCGCCGCGCCGGAGTTGTAGGAGCTGACGCCGCCGGCGGTGACCGTCGGCGACCCCGAGCCCAGGATCCAGTACTGCCCGGCCAGGACGAGGTCGTCGAGGCGGACCCCGACCGCCGCGCCGAGCTCGCCGGCGAAGCCCGCGGCGGAGACGTCGACGCCGCCGGCGCTGCTCGACGTGCTCATGTAGCCGATCGCGGCGTCCAGCTGCAGGAAGAGGCCGCCGTGGGGGCGCCCGTAGAACTGCCCCTCCGGCATCGGCGGCGGCATGTCCTCCTGGGCCCGCGCGGGCGGCGCGGCGATGGCGACGGCGACGGCGGCGAGGAGCGCGGCGAATCGATTCATGGTCGGTTCCCTCGGTGGTCCCGGCGTGCCGCCGCGTCGACGCGGCGGACTTCGCTCTTCGTCCAGGGTAGTGGCGACGGCCCGAGACAACAAGCCGCAGGGCGTCCCGCGATCACGGGTGCGCGCGGCGGTGGGCGGTGGCCTCAAGGCCTTCAACGCCAAGACCGGGGAGGCCGGCGGGGACGAGGTCCTCAAGGTCTTCGGCGGCATCGCCAGGGCGGCTGGCGGCCACGCCTTCGACTTCGCCCACCTCCACGGCGACGAGTACGCGGCGCGGCACGACCACCCCGTGGCCCTCGCGGACTTCCTCGACAGGCTGCGCGCGATGTCGGATGATGTGCGCACGGTCATCCGGGCCCCGGATGGCTCGCTCCATGAGGTCCAAGGCCTCCACTTCGGACAGGGGATCGGAGCCACCGATGCAGAAGCCGAATCCACCCTCGCCAAGCACAAGCTCGAGCTCGAGCTCACCGCCGTCGGAGAGCGCGGCCCCGACGCCGACGCCCGGAGACTCCGGCGCCTCTCCCCCGAAGAAGCTGGAGCCGGGGATCGTGAGCATCTCGATCGGCGGGACGCAGGTCTGGCACGAGAGCGAGGGCCGACTGCCGCCGGGCGAGGTGGCGCGCAGGACTTCGTTGGCACGCGAGAAGCTCCGCCGCGAGCGGGAGAAGTAGGGCTCCAGCGGCTCGAGCAGGCCGAGGCGCCCGAGGGCGCGCGGCTCCTCCAAGGCGACCAAGATGGCGTCGACGCCCGGCTGCGCCTCGAGCAGCCGTCGCGGCTCGTGAAGATGGGCAGGGTGGCTCTCGCCCTGGACCGTCCGGTGGAAGTCACCCACGCCGAGAAGGTCGACAAGCCGGTCGTCGAGCGCGGCACGTTCCGCAACGAGGACACGGGCTGGGACATCGACGTCGGGGCGAGGTCGGAGGGCAAGTCGTCGCAGCTTCTTGCCACCGAGAGCAACAAGGCGGCGCTGCAGGTGCTGCCCGAGCTGCTGCGCCGCGCGGTCCGCACCGAGTCGGTCGAGGATCGCAAGGCCCGCAGGAACATCCTCGCGGTCCACACGCTCTACGCGCCGATGGAGGTGGACGGGGCTCTCCACCGGGTGCGGCTCGTCGTTCGGGAGGTGCAGGACGGCGACAGCGCGAGGGTCAAGCAGTACGCGCTGGAGTCGGAGGGGATGGAAAAGGGGGCGCCCGCTTCCAGTGACGGCAGGCGGCTTGACGCCGACGCAGCCAGCCACAGCGCATCGCCCCCGACCACGACGATAGGAGAGCTGCTCCGCGGCGGCAAGTGGGACGACCGAACCCCCTGCGGGTCGAGGGGGATGTGCTCGGCCCCGGGCCCTCCTCCAGTCCCGAAACCGTCCTCGAGGCCCGCGGGCGGAAGCAGGGCGATGGCCCGCGCGGCGAGGTCCGGTTCACGGTCCCGGGCGAGCCGGGCGAGCCGATGCGGTTCAGCATCCGCCTGCTGCGCGCGGACCGCTCGACGCTTGCCCACGAGACCTTCCACGTCCTCAGCGTAGTCTTCGGCCGGATCGCGTCGCGGCCCGACGCGCCGGCAGAGCTGCGCGGCGACTACCAGCGCCTCCTCGACGCCATGGGCTACGCGAGCCACGAGGAGCGGCTCGCCCACCCGGACGCGGCCAAGGAGGAGAAGGCGGCCCACCTCTGGGAGATGTACCTCGCCGAGGGGAAGTCGCCGACGCCGGCGCTGCGCTGCGCTGCGCTGCGCTGCGCGGCGCCTTCGCGCGCTTCGCGGGCTGGATGGCGAAGATCTACCGCGGGGCGCGCAGCATCGGCGACCAGTACCGGGCGACCTACGGCGAGGGGCTCTCGCTCTCCGATGACGTCCGCCAGGTCTTCGATAGCTGCTCGCGAGCCAGGATCTCAGCCCGGTGGGCGGCGGCTGCGGCCGGGGCGATAGGCCATTCCGGCCGGGGCCGATCCCTCGCGGGCGGCGTCCGTCGAGGGTCGGCCCGCGACCCGGCCGGCCCGCGCAGCCGCCCCGTCCTCCGCGAACCCGAACGCGCGCCGGGCTCGGCGCGCCGTCACCGGACCGGCGCCGGGCCGCACCGCCAGGGGATGGCCGTCCCCGTCTCGTCCACGCGGACCCGGGCGTGCTCCGGTCCGCGCCACACGCTCCCGGCGATGATGCGCGCCGGGAGCCACGGGTAGTGGCGCCGGCTCTCCTCGGAGACGGAGACCACGGGCGACAGCTTCGCGCCGTCGGGGACCGCGGCGGGGAACCCCTCGTCGGTGAGCGGGACGGTCGGCGGCCGGGGCTGCTGGTGAAGCTGGCGCTGGTCGTTGCGGGGGGCGCGCCTGCGCGCGCCGCGCCCTGGATGCGTTCTCTTCAAGTGGGACCTCGTGACGGAAGGTTGGGTGTGGGCGACCCCGCGGAAGGCGGCGCGCGGGGTGACGGGACGAGCTGCGGGAGGCGCCGGAGATCGAATGGCGACGAGGCGCCCTGGGTGCGACGGGGGCCGACCGCGTCGGCTCGCCGGCTCCCGGGGATCGGGAGGGCAGGGCGGTCGCCCGGGTGACGATCCCCGATGAAGGAGCCGAGGGGAGGGCTGCGGGCTGCAGCTGCTACGACCGGCACGATATCACGGATGCCGGCGCACCGTGTTGCGGGAGATCCCAAGCTCCTCCGCGACCTGCCTCGCGGACCGCCCCTCGACCAGCACCTTGTGGCGAACGAAATGGACCTGATCCATCCCGAGCATCCTCCAGCGGAAGCCCGAGCCGCCCCGGCTGGGCAAATTTCCGGGCGATATCGGTGGATCAGTTTCAGAGCGGCGACTGGATCAGTTTCACGGCGGTGGGACCAGACGTTGGTGTACTGCGCGGAGATCCTTGTCGAGTACCGAGAAGTCCTCGCGCGACCGCGGTTCGGACTCGACCCGAGCGAGGTGCGCGAGCTGTCCGATCTGCTCGCCGAGATCGGCGAAGAAGTCGGGTCCGGAGACCTCGCCAAGAGCCCGCTCGCGGTCTGGAGGCCGCCGACGGCGCACTTCCCCGATCCCGACGATGCGCTCTTCGTCGCCGTCGGCCTCGTCGGTGACGTCGACGCGATCGTCACCGGAATCACATGGCACTTCGCCGAGGTCGTCCGTTCGCGGGTTTACGCCCCGACGGAGTTCCGGGAGGCCTTAAAACTACTACTTTCCGGCTGAACACCGACTGGGCATTGTTCGGGCGGGGAGCACATCATGACCCTCTTCGAGTTCATCACGCTCCACAGGGAAGAGGTCCTGTCGCGTGCCCGCCAGTGTTGCCGCTCAATCTGGCTGATGGAGCTGCGACCCGGCTGGATGGTGTCCACCGCGGCGGTGAGCGGGGCCCGCGCACGGGCGTGATGGTCTGATCCAGCCGGGCCGCGGGGAGGTCACCCGTCGCGCTCGAGGCCATCGCGGTCGAGGACGCGGGGCAGGAGGTCGCGCTCGACGAGCTTGCGCTTCCTGCGGGCGGCCTCGCGGAGGCAGCCGGTGGCCAGGCGGTCGAGGTCGCGCATGCCGCCGGAGGCGGCCTCGTGGAGGAGCGCGACGGCGTCGTGGGTGAAGACGTCGCGGTCGCAGCCGGCGCGCTTCATCCGGTAGCGCAGGTACTCTGCGGTGTCCTCGGGGGAGAGCGGGTCGATGTGGAGCCGCCAGTGGATGCGGGAGTGGAGCGAGCGGTACCGGCGGAGCTGGAGTTGGTCGTTGAGCTCCGGGAGGCCGACCAGGATGAGCGACAGGAGCGCCTTCGAGTCCCACTCGTAGTTGAGCAGGATGTGGAGGTGGCCGAGCATCTCCGGGTGGAGCAGGTGGGCCTCGTCGACGAGGAAGACGGGGTGGACGCGTTCGCCGCCGAGTTCCTGCACGTGATTGGTGACGGTGAAGAAGACGGCGGCGGCGGTGGCCTTGGGCGAGAGGCCGAGGGCGAGGCAGAGCTGGCGGTAGAAGTCGCGGCGGCCGAGGGTGGCGTTGTGGCAGTAGGTGAGCCGGAAGCCGGACTCGGGGAGGCGCTTGCGGACGGCGCGCAGGACGCAGGTCTTGCCGACTCCGGGGTCGCCGGTGAGGAGCACGGAGGCGTGCTCGGAGACGGCCTCGCAGATGTCCTCGACGACGCCGGTCTTGGAGGACGGGAGCCAGAGGTCGGAGTCGGCGATCTCCTTGGAGAACGGGGCGGCCTTGAGGGCGAAGGCGCCGAGGTAGCCGTCGCTCATCGGGAGCCCTCCCCGTCGGCGCGGCGGCCGGTGGCGCGGGCGAGGAGCGCACCGGCGGGGTCGAACGGCGTGCCGGCCGACCTGGGCGGCGCTCCGGGCCGGCGAGGCGGGCGCTTGCGGTGGGCGTTGGCCTTGGGATCGACCGGGTGGAGCGGGAAGGTCTGGCCGTCGTGCTCGACCCACGCCTCGCCGCCGATGAGGGAGCGACCGACGGTGACGACGCGGCCGGCGAGGTAGCCCTGGTCGAGCTCGTAGTCCTGGCCGTCCCACGAGACGGTGGTGTCGGCGCGGACGCGGCGACGCTCCCGGACGGTGAGGGCGGCGCGGAGCGCGGCCTCGTCGAGGGAGTCGGCCGGGCGCGGGGTGGCCTTGAAGACGGCGCTCGGGGCGCGCCCCATGAGCGAGGAGTGCGGGGCGACCTGGTAGTGCACATCGAGGAAGGCGAGGAGCCGGACCTCGACGTCGTGGAGCGAGGTGAGCGCGCCGAGGTGGTCGAGGCAGCCCTCTCGCAGCGTCCTCCAGAAGCGCTCCATCTTGCCGCGGGCCGGGGCGTCGTAGGGCCTGGCGTGCAGGAGCGAGATGCCGAGACGGGCGCAGGCGGTTCGGAGGACCTCGCCGATGTAGGTCGCGCCGTTGTCGAGGTAGAGGACGTCGGGTGGCCCGTGCTTGCGGAGCGCCCGGACCAGGATCTCGAGCATGTCGGTCTCGCGCTCGGAGTGGCGCGCCTCGATGGCGACGATGAAGCGGCTGGCGTCGTCGAGCAGGGCGTGGATCCGCAGCGGCCTGCTCTTGCCGTCGATGGTGAGCGCCGGCCCGTGGCAGACGTCGGCGTGCCAGAGGGCGCCCGGGCTGGACGCCTCCCAGCGGAGCCGCGTCTTCTGGCCGCCGCCCTCGCGCATCGGCACGCGGTCGAGGCCGTGCTCGACGTAGAGCCGGCGCACCGTGGCCGGCGAGACGGCGTCCTTGGCCAGACGGCCGTCGGCGACCAGGGTGCGCAGGATGAGCGGGACCGAGGCCGAGCGGTGCTCCTGGCGGATGTCGAGGAGGAGCTGGCGCAGCTCGGGGGTGAGCTCCTGGGCGTGGCCGCGGTCGCTGCGCGGCGCGGGCCGGAGGGCGGCCAGGCCGCCCTTGCGGAAGGCGTAGAACCAGCGCTCCAGCGTGGTGACCGAGAAGCTCTTGGTGGTGTCGGCGCCGGGCGGGCGGTAGCGCTCCCTGGCGAGCGCGTGGAAGGCGGCGCGCAGCTCACCGTGGTCGAGCTCCCGGGTGGTGAGCGCGCCGACGATGCCGCTGCGGAAGATGGCCACCTCCTCGGCGTGGTCCTTGGGGGAGAGCGTCGTGGTCTTGGGCAGCGGCAGCTGCGCCTGGGCGGACTCGTCCATGTCTGGCTCCTCGGGGCGCCCCGCCGGGATGGGGGTGGCGTGACGGAGAGCCATGCCCGGCGGCCGGTCGGGCGCGGAGGGATCCCGGGTGGTGGGATCACCTGCGCCCGCGCCACCGCGGTGATGGACGTCGCGCTACATGCTCGCCCCGAGGAACGCCGCCGACTCGAGCGGCAGCCCCGATCCCGGCGCGCAGGCGGCCAGCGTCGCCGCCGCCCGGGACGCCACCTGGCGCAGCCGGGCCCCGGCCGGCAGCGCCCGGA
>JAJXVM010000133.1 GCA_021782135.1 Myxococcales bacterium
AGGCCGGGGACAAGTTCCTCGTCCCCGGCAACGCCCCGCTGCTCCAGGCGGTGCGGGACGGCGTCGCCGGGATGGAGCGGCTCGAGACGCAGGCGCTCGAGAAGCTGTTCCACGCCGCCGCCGAGAGCCGCGGGCTCGGGGTCGGCAAGGTGGCGCAGCCGGTGCGGGTGGCGCTCACCGGCGGCACCGCCTCGCCCGGCATCTACGACGTGGTGCAGATCCTCGGCCGGGAGGAGACGCTCGCGCGGCTCGACGAGGCGCTGCGGCGGATCGGCTAGTCCCGCCGCGACCTTGCGGGGGCGGGTGGGCTAGGATACACGGCCAGCATGGCTGACGCTCCCCGCTCCCAGAACTTCCTCACCGAGATCGTCGAGCGCGACATCGCCGCCGGCGTGAACGGCGGCCTGGTGGTGACCCGCTTCCCGCCGGAGCCGAACGGCTACCTGCACATCGGCCACGCCAAGTCGATCCTGCTCAACTTCGGGCTCGCCCGGCGGTACGGCGGCCGCACCCACCTGCGCTTCGACGACACCAACCCCACCGCCGAGGACGTCGAGTACGTCGAGTCGATCGAGGCGGACGTGCGCTGGCTGGGCGGCGACTGGGGGGAGCACCTCCACTTCGCCTCCGACTACTTCGAGCGCATGTACCAGTGCGCCGAGCGGCTCATCCGCGAGGGGAAGGCCTTCGTGGACTCGCAGTCGCAGGAGGCGATCCGCGAGCAGCGCGGCAGCTTCGAGCGGCCGGGGGTGAACAGCCCCTGCCGCGACCGGCCGGCCGCCGAGAGCCTCGACCTGTTCCGGCGCATGCGGGCCGGGGAGTTCCCGGACGGCGCCTGCGTGCTGCGGGCGCGCATCGACATGGGGCACGAGAACGTGCTCCTGCGCGATCCGCTGCTGTACCGGATCCGGCACGCGCGCCACCACCGCACCGGGGACGCCTGGTGCATCTACCCGATGTACGACTACGCCCACCCGCTCGAGGACGCCTTCGAGGGGGTGACCCACTCCATCTGCACGCTCGAGTTCGAGTCCAACCGCGCGCTCTACGACTGGGTGCTCGACAACCTCGGCCCGTGGGACCCGCGCCCGCGCCAGTACGAGTTCGCCCGCCTGGCGCTCGGCTACACGGTGATGTCGAAGCGCAAGCTGCTCCAGCTCGTCGCCGAGAAGCGGGTCTCGGGCTGGGACGACCCGCGGATGCCGACGCTGGCCGGCCTGCGCCGCCGCGGCGTCACCCCCGAGGCGCTGCGCGAGTTCACCGAGATCATCGGCGTCGCCAAGAACAACAGCGTGGTGGACATCGGCAAGCTCGAGTACGCCATCCGCGGCGACCTCGAGGGGCGCTCGCCGCGCGCGCTGGCGGTGCTGAACCCGCTCCCGGTGCTGCTCGAGACCTGGCCGGCCGGCGAGGTGCGGGAGCTCGAGGTCCCCTGGTGGCCGGGCGAGCCCGGGCGCGGCGTCCGCAAGGTCCCCTTCGGCCGCGAGCTGCTCATCGAGCGCGAGGACTTCTCCGAGGATCCGCCGAAGGACTGGAAGCGGCTCGCTCCGGGGCGCGAGGTGCGGCTCGCCGGCGGGTACGTCATCCGCTGCGACGAGGTGGTGCGCGGCGAGGGCGGCGCGGTGGTGGCGCTCCGCTGCAGCCACGATCCGGCCTCCCTCGCCGACCCCTCCCGCCGCGCCGCCGGCACCCTGAACTGGGTCCACGCCACCCGCTCGGCGAGCGCGCCGGTGCGGCTCTACGACCGGCTCTTCAGCGTGGAGCAGCCGGACGCGGCCGGCGACTTCCTCACCGTGCTCAACCCCGACTCGTTCAAGCTCGCGCCCGCGGCGCGGCTCGAGCCGGCGCTGGCGCAGGCGGAGCCGGGGAGCCGCTGGCAGTTCCTGCGGCAGGGCTACTTCTACGCCGACCCGGTCGAGTCGCGCCCCGGCGCGCCGGTCTGGAACCGGACCATCCCCCTCAAGGACACCTGGGCCAGCCGCGGCGCCGCCCACCCGGAGCGGGAGCCGCGCCGGCCGCGCAAGGAGCCGGCCGCGGCCGCCCCCCGGCGCAGCCGCGCCGAGCTGCGCGCCGAGGCGCGCGCTTCCGATCCGGCCCTCGCCGCCCGGTTCTCCCGGTTCCGGGAGGCGCTCGAGCTCGCGGAGGAGGAGGCCGACCTGCTCGCCGCCGAGCCGGCCACCGCCGCCTTCTTCGAGGAGGCCCTGGCCGCCGGGGCCCCGCCCCGCCCCGCGGCGCGCTGGCTCGCGAACGAGCTGGCCGGCCTCGCCGGCGGACGGCCGCTCGGGTCGCTCCCGCTGTCCGGGGCCGGCTTCGGCCGCTTCGTGGCGCTGGTCGAGACCGGGCGGGTCACCCCCGCCGCCGGGAAGCTGCTGCTCTCGACGCTGCTCGAGCGCGGCGGCGAGCCGGAGGGCCTCGTCTCCGAGCTCGGGCTCGAGAAGGTGACCGACCGCGGCGCGGTGGAGGCCGCCGTCGCCCGCGCCCTCGAGACCCGCCGCGCCGAGGCCGACCGCTACCGCGCGGGGGAGAAGAAGCTGTTCGGCGTGCTGGTGGGCGCCGCGATGAAGGAGATCCAGGGCGCCGCCGACGCCGCCCTGGTGCGGCAGGTGCTCCAGGAACGGCTCGGCTGACCTCCGGAGGTCGCGTGAAGACCGCCTCGTACCGGGCGCTGCTGGCCCTCGCCCTCGCGGCCTGCGGCTGCGGCGGCGGGGGAGGCCCCACCCTCGGCGTGACCCCGACCAGCCTCTCCCTCCGGGCCGGCGACGGGCCGGCCGGCGTCACCGCCACCCTGACCGGCGCTCCCGGGCCGGTGACCTGGTCGCTCTCCCCGGGCCTGGGCACCCTCTCGGCCACCACCGGCGCGAGCGTGCTCTACACGCCGCCCGCCGCGCTCTCGTCCTCGATCTCCGAGGTGCTCACCGCCGCGGCGGCCGGAAAGGCCGCCCGGGTGATCATCGCCGTCGCCCCCAGGACCGCGGCCACCCCGTCGCTGGCCGTCTTCCCCTCCAGCGCCAGCGCCGCGGCCGGCGGGGGCCCCATCACCTTCGGCACCGCGCTCGCCAACGCGAGCGGGACCGTCACCTGGACCCTCGACAATCCGGCCGTGGGCACGCTGTCGGCCAGTTCCGGGCCGAGCGTGGCCTGGACCCCTCCCCCCTCGGTGGTGCAGGCACAGTCGGTCACGCTCACCGCCAGCGCGGCCGGCGTCAGCAGCGCGGCGAAGATCGTGGTCGTCCCGAGCGGACCGGCGTCGCTGCCGAACTGGACCTACCACCCGGCGTCCGGCTGGACCTCGGACACGCTCGCGCTCCCGGTGCCCGCCGGAGAGTCGGCCATGGTGCTCCTGCTCAACACCGACCCGAACGCGGTGGACGGCGCCGGCGCCTCGCTCACCGTCACCGGCACCAGCGCCGTGGCCTCGGTCCTCGCCACCGCCAGCTCGGCCCTCTCGGCCGGCGCGGGCGCGAGCGGCACCACCACCTCCATCGACCCGGCGCTGCGCGGCGGCGAGGCGGCGCTGGCGCCGCGGGTGAGCGCGGCCAAGCGGACCGGGGCGCTCGGCAGGCTCTCCCAGGCGCTCACCGCCGCCGCTCCCGCCGACCCCGGCTCCTTCTGCGTCGCCTACGGCGCGCCCGGACCGCTCGCGAGCTTCACCCGCATCTCGGCGCCGCTCGCCTGGACCAGCGCCCACGCCCTCTTCTACGTGGACGCGGCCGACGCCACCCAGTTCCAGACCACCGACTGGCAGAACCTGGCGACCCTCTGGGAGAGCCAGATCTACCCCTCCGACACCGGCATCTTCGGCCCGCCGAGCGACGTGGACGGGAACGGGAAGCTCATCGTCCTCTTCACCGACAAGCTCGGTGCCTCCTCGAACGGCGGCGTCATGGCCGGCTACTTCTGGGCGGGCGACCTCTTCGGCCCGGACACCAGCCCCGGCTGCAACTGCGGGACGGCCGGCGCGCCGGCCTGCACCGCGACCGGGAGCCTGGCCTTCCCGTTCCGGGGATCGAACGGCGCCGACATGTTCGTGATGAACACCCCGAACAACCTCACCACCGCCAACTACAAGCTGGCCGACGCGCTCACCCAGGTCATCCCCTCGACCCTGGCCCACGAGTTCCAGCACCTCATCAACTTCAACCTGCACTGCCTCCTGCCGCCGAACGACTGCGTGGTGGAGGAGACCTGGCTCAACGAGGCCATGTCCAAGGTGGCCGAGGACGAGGCCGGGTTCGGCTGGCACACCAGCGTGACGGCGGCGAAGGAGTATCTGATGCTCGCCCCCTCGAGCGGCACCTACACCTATACCAGCTACGACACCGCCAGCATGACCGCCTGGCCGGCCGCCGGCGGCGACCCGGTGGGCAACTACGAGGGGGTCCACTCCTTCCTGCGCTACCACACCGACCAGCACGGGACCGCGCTCCTCACCGCGCTCTCCGGCGACCCGTCCACGGGCAACCTCCTCGCCGGGAAGGCCAACCTGGCCTGGGCGCTCGGCGCGACCTTCGAGTCGGCGATGGCCGACTTCGCCACCGCGGTCGCCTTCTCCAACGAGACCTTCGTCCCCGACCCGCGCTTCGACTACACCGGCGCGGCCTGGACGCCCTTCCACACCGCGCTGCGCTACCTCCAGTACGTGGACCTGAACCCCGGGACCACCGCCACGGCGAGCGTGCGGCAGGACGGCTGGAGCGCCTTCGCGACCGGCGCCGCCGGGACGGGGGGCGCGACCATCGTGGTGCAGTCGAGCGCGGCGGTGAAGCCGGCGGTGCTGCTGGTCACCTTCACCGGCACCCTGCCCGCCAACTGACGATCGAGACCCTTGACCTCGGGGGCCGGTCCTGGCTATAAGGCCGCGCTCGCAACGATCCAGGTGTTGGGGGATCGTCTAACGGCAGGACGTTGGTCTCTGGATCCAACTATCAAGGTTCGAATCCTTGTCCCCCAGCCAATTTTCACCCCGCGGTCGTTGACAGACCGCGGGTCCGCAGGTAGATGAACCGCAGCAAAAACGGCAGCAAAGGCCCCTTCGTCTAACGGTTAGGACGTCGGCCTCTCACGTCGAAAACATGGGTTCAAATCCCGTAGGGGTCACTCGGAGTGCCCCGCCAAGTGTGAGACTTGGCGGGGCTTTTTTCTTGGCGGTCCCAAGACCGTAACCAGCGAGCGTAACCACCCCGGCGGGGCCCGAGAGGCCCTCTTCCCGGAGCTCGCCGGCCGCCTCGCCGACCACCGCCCTGCCCGCCCAGGCGCCCGCGTCGATGCACTCGACGGCCCGGCACATGGCCGCCCACTGCATCTCCAGCCGCGTGTAGAAGTCGGACGCCTTCTGCGGCCGCGGGTGGGTGATCGCGTTGATGTGGAACTCGGTCGCGCCGGCCAGCAGGGCCAGGTTGCGGAAGGTCGATCGGCTCTCGTACTGCCGCTGGAGCTCGTACCCCACGGCCTCGAGGTCGGCGTGGAACTGGATCAGGCTCGTCGTGACCCGGCGCTGCCCGCCCTCCTGCCGCGGGGCGATGAGGTCTTCCGGCTTTGGCTCCTTCCCCATGAACCGCTTCCAGCCGCCCGCCCACCAGGCTTCCAGCGCGGCCTGCAGCACCGGGTGGACCGGGACGTTCAGCTCCGCGCCCGTCTTGGTGCTCTTCTCCCGCCGGGTGAGCGTGTTGAAGGCGCTCGCGATGGTGAGGCGCCAGAGCGGCTCCCTGGCGCGGTCCAGGTCGCGCCAGCGCGCGTTCGCCGCCTCGCCCGGCCGAAGACCGCCCCCCAGGAAGCGGAGCGCGTAGAGAAGGCGCCTGTCCTCCGGGATGCGCGGGTCCGTGGTGAGGGTGACGACCTGATCGAGCGTGAAGCCGGCGCGCTGCCGCCAGCCCTGCTCCTTGTCGACCTTGGCGGGAAGGTGGCGCTCCGCGTTCCAGTGGGCGGTGGGGTCGCGGGCGATCTTCTTCCGCTCGAGCGCGTCGGCGAAGAACACCCGCACGATGCTGGCGATGTTCCAGACGGTCCGGCTGGCGAGCGGCTTGCCGTCGCGCTTGCTCGGCTTCGAGCGCAGGGCGAGGAGCCAGTCCAGGAGCGCGACCTCGCCGCCGTCCGTGGCGAGCTGCGCCAGCACCCGATCGCCGAAGGTCGCGAGGAAGTGCTGCTCGAGGCGGGAGGAGTCGGTCTGCCACGCGAACGGGCGGAGCACCTTCCGCTGGGGGAGCCAGGTCTCCTCGAAGAACCGGCGCACCGTCATCCCGGCAGGCCTGCCCAGCGGAGCGCGCTCCCGCTCCTGCCGCTCGGTCTCCGCGAGGAGTGCGCGGGCCTCGGCCTCGTCCGCCGTCTCAGTGGAAGCGCGGCGCTCGATGCCGTTGGCGTCCACCCACTTCATCCAGAGGAAGCGGCTGTCCTTGCGCGGGTAGATGCTCCCCATCGTCCCTACCTCCCTGCCACCTTCGCCCGGATGCGACGCGCTCGCTCCGCGAGGTCGATCGCTGAGCCCTCCCCCGCCGCGGGCGCCTGAGCCGCTCGCGCGCGCGGGAGCTCCGCCGCCGAGGCGACGTCGTCGACGTTGACCAGATACTTCGGCTGCTTCGGCGAGGCGCTCCGGTTCTTGAGCCGCGGCTGCAGCCGGCCAGCGGAGATGAGCTCGCGGATCGTCTTCACCGGCACCCCGGTAGCCTTCGCCGCCCGCGGCGGCGTCATCCATCGCGCAGCCTGCCCTTCGACCACCTGAGCGGTGGCGCCGCGCGCGGCCAGGGCGGTCTCCAGCTTCGCGGCCACGAGACGGTCCACCATCGCCTCGATCACCGCACCGAGAGTCTCCGCCTCGCTCACGACCGACTCCCGGCGCAGGGGTCGGCGCTGGCGCTCCACCAACGGGGAACCGCGCTCAGGTCCTCAGCCCCGCCGTCCTCGCGGATCCGGAGCACCTCGCCGCCGAGGCCCACGATCACCGTCCCGGGCGCAGCGAAGGCGAGCCCCTGGAGCGCCGGCCAGGCGCGCGCGGCGCGCGGGTCGATCGCGACACGTGCGGTCATCGCTAGTCCCCCGTTTCCTCGCCGGACAGCTCATGGGCGCGGAGCTTCCGGAGGATCCGCTTCAGCATCTTCGCCGTGTCGATGACGATCACGGTCACCAGCTCGTCGCTGCTGCGGGAGAGCTTCTCCAGGTGCTTGTGCACCTCCGCAGACGAGAGGCCCGCCCTCATGTCGAGGCCTTCCTTCCCGCCCGTCGCCCAGCTCTGGGCGACGAAGTATCGCGGCTCTCCTGGAGGGCTCCGCCACCAGGCCTTCGTCCCCGCGAACACCCCGCCCGCAAACAGCTGGCGCTCCTCGTAGTCGGGCATCTGCATCCGCAGATCTCGCGTCAGCCCGTCCACGAGGAACAGATCCCGAGCGTTCCCAGGCGGAATCCCGTGGTTCGCGAGCTCCGCGACCGCACAGGCGCGCAGCATCTCGCGGAGGTTGTATCGGGTCCAGCCTTCCTGGTCCGGGTCGTCCATCTCGAGGAAGCCGCGCGCGCGCCACACGCGAAGGGTTCCGGAGTTCACGCCAGCAACAGCGCAGACAGTCGATGCGGTGTAGGTCGTCATAGCGAACACGTGTAGCACTCTCGTTAAGAACACGCAACGGTGTTCGCTTTACGCGCCTCTGGCAGATCTGATCGAAAGCCTCCCCACCACGCGACTTCATTCCCTTTCCGGCGACCGTAGCCGTAGCGCCTTGTCGATGATGGCGCGCAGGACGCGCGACAGGTCGAGCCGCTTCCCGCCGCGCGCCGCGCGCTCCTTCTCCGCCAGCCGCTCGAGCGCTTCCCGCTGGTCAGGCCTCAGCGACACGAGCATGACCGCCCGCGGTTCGCCCGTGCTGCCCTTCGGGCGACCAGGCGGCCGGCCCGTCCACTTCCGCGGCGTCATGCGATCCTCCTCGTGGTGCGCCGGCTCGGACGGCTAAGCGGGGATGGGCCCGTAGAGCACGTTCGGCTCGCCGTCCACGAGCTGGCCCATGAACTCCTCGTCAGCGGTCGGGGTGTACCAGGCCCGCGTGCGAGCCAGGAAGAGAACGTCGCGCGCGACGCACTGGACCGCACGATAGCGGGTGAAGGTCCCCTCGTAGGTCGTGGCCTCGTTCGGCGAGAGCGAGAGGATCAGGTACGCCGTTCGTAGGTCGTCGTCGGGGATGGTGGCCTTGATTTCATTCTCGAACAGGTCGAAGCACGAGTCGTAGGGTTTTGGGTTGGCGTCCTCCCACGCCTCGACATCCGCGTCGTTACAGGCGTGCAGCCGCCCCGACTCGAAGTCGGCCCTCTTCCGCTGCGCCCAGCTCTCGACGAGCTCGCGGTACCAGGGCAGTGCCGCCTCGATCGCGGCATCCGGACCGCTGACGCGCAACGGCTCCGCAGCACGCGCGGTATTCGGCAAGAGCGTGGATCCGACCGCGAGGGCTCCAGCCTTGAGGAGACCGCGACGAGAGACGCGCTTCGAGCTACTTTCGTTCTGGTGTGCCATGGGGTTTGCTCCCGTGGTGCATCGGGGCTCGGGCGATGCCAGTCGCTCGGGCCCCACTTCGTTCCGGCGCCGCGGAATGCGGCTCCGGTCTCGCTCACAGTGAGAAGCCTAGCGGGGCCGGAACGGTATGTCTATATCATTTTAATGTTCCCGCCGAGGACGCTACCCGCGCGCCGCGCGGAAGGCCCGGCGGGCGCGTTTCAGGAACTGCTCTTCCGTCATGGCGCAGCGGGGTACGGTCGTCGTTAGCTTGGCTGCGATGCCGAGCAGCGTCTCGGTCGCGGTCCGCCCGAAGGCCTGCGCCTCTTCCCCCTTCACCGAACTCGGCCCGTTCTTCGAGAGCCAGTCGGAGAGCGCCGTTCGGACAGCTTCACCGAGGCCATCTACCCACCCGAGCTGAGGTCCGCTCACGGCGTCACCATGGAGTAGCCGAGGCCCAGATCGAGGGCGGCGGTGCCGTTCGAAT
>JAJXVM010000134.1 GCA_021782135.1 Myxococcales bacterium
CCGCCTTCACCGCCTGGGCGCGGCCGGCGGCCTGCCCGGCGGCGCCCCTGCCCTCACGGGCCTGGAGGGCGCGCGGCGCGTTCATGAACTTGTAGGAGCGCCGCCCCTGGTCGCACATCCACTCCTGGTTCACGGCCTCGTTCTCGCGCGGCCGGTACCGGTAGACGGTGTCGTTCAGGTAGTCGAGGAAGGTGTTGCAGCCGCGGGCGCAGCCGGTGCAGACGCTCCGGGCGGCGCTCATGAACCAGACGCGGCCGCGGAAGCGGAAGTCGGTGCTGGTGAGCGCGCCCACCGGACAGATGTCCACCACGTTGCCGGCATAGGCGGAGTCGAGCGGCTGGCCGGGGAAGGTGGTGATGAAGCTCTCGTTGCCCCGCTGCGCCACGCCGAGCTGCGGCTGCTTCGGCACCTCGCGCATGAAGCGCACGCAGCGCGTGCAGAGGATGCAGCGCTCCTGGTCGAGCGTGACGGTGGGCCCGAGCACCACCCGCTTGTTCTTCTGGACCTTGGGGATGTCGAGGCGGGAGGGCTGGGTGTCGTACTTCTGGTAGTAGTCCTGCAGCTTGCACTCGCCGGCCTGATCGCAGATGGCGCAGTCGACGGGGTGGTTGAGCAGCAGGAACTCCAGCGTCGCGCGCTGCTGATCCTTGACGCGCGGCGTCTCCGTCTTGACCGTGATCCCCTCGGCCGCCGGGACCTGGCAGGCGGGCATGAGCTTGTTGAGGGGAGCGTTCGACATCTCCACCAGGCACATGCGGCAGTTGGCCGCGACGGAGAGGTGCTTGTGGTAGCAGTAGTAGGGGATGTCGACGCCGACGCTCTTGGCGGCCTCGATGAGGTTGGTGCCCGGCTTCACCACCGCCTCGCGCCCGTCGATGGTGAGGGTCACCATGCCCGGGTTCTTGGGCGGGGGCGGCGCCGGCGGCCCGGGGGGCTTGGGCGCGGCGGCGGGGGGCGTTGCGGGCTTGTTCTCTTCGGCCATGTCCGGTCGGCTCCTGGTCCGTGGCGGGTGGCTTACTGCTCCACCTCGCCGCCGATCATGTTGATGCTGTCGAAGGTGGGGATGAGGTCGGCGAGCAGCGAGCCCTTCACCATGTAGGGCAGCGCCGCCAGCATCGGCCAGCCCGGCGCGCGCAGCCCGAGCTTGTACGGGCGCCCGCCGCCGTCGGAGACCACGTAGAACCCGAGCTCCCCGTTCGCGGCCTCGGTGTAGCTGTAGGCCTCGCCGGCCGGCACCTGGATGCCGTCCATGATGAGCTTGAAGTGGGCCATCAGCCCCTCGATGGTCCCGTAGACCTGGGGCTTGGGCGGCAGCACGTAATGGAAGTCCTTCACCGCGATCTCGCCCGGCTCCATCTGCTGGAAGCACTGGCGCAGGATGCGGTCCGACTGGCGGATCTCCTCCATGCGCACCAGGTACCGGTCGAAGTTGTCGCCGTGCTCGCCGACCGGGATGTCGAAGTCGAGCCGGTCGTAGACCAGGTACGGCGCCGCCTTGCGGATGTCGTACGGCTCGCCCGAGGCCCGCAGGCAGGGGCCGGCGAAGCCGAGGTCGATGGCGTCCTCGCGCGAGACCTTGCCGGTGTCGCGGGTGCGGTCGAGGAAGATGCGGTTGCGGGTGAGCAGGCCGCTGATCTCGCCGACCAGCTCGTTCACCCGGTCGAGCGAGGCCGTCGTCTTCTCGATCCAGCCCTCGGGGGCGTCGCGCGACACGCCGCCGATGCGGCAGTAGCTCGAGGTGAGCCGGGCCCCGCAGAGCTCGGCGAGCCGGTCCCAGAGCAGGTCGCGGGCCTCGATGCCGTAGAGGAACACCGTCATGGCTCCGAGCTCGAGCCCCATGGCGGAGACCAGCGTCAGGTGGTCGCAGATGCGGTGGATCTCGGAGCCGACGACGCGCAGGTACTTGGCGCGGTCCGGGATGTCGAGCCGGCAGAGCTTCTCGACCGCCAGCGCGAACCCGGTGTTGTTCATGATCGCCGAGATGTAGTTGAGGCGATCCGTGTACGGGAAGCACTGGGTCCAGGTGGCGTTCTCGCAGCTCTTCTCGAACCCGCGGTGCAGGAAGCCGATGTCGAGCTTCATGTCCGCGATGGTCTCGCCCTCGAGCGCCACCACCGCCCGGGTCACGCCGTGCATGGCCGGGTGGGACGGGCCCATGTTGACGATCATCCGCTTCGCGTGCAGCGGGGCGTCCATCTCCCGGGGCGAGAACGCCTCCGGGACCTCGCCGAACGCGGCCTCGGGGGCCGTGCCGATGGGGTGGCTCGGCTGGCCAGCGCCGAGGCTGCCCGGCGTCGCCGTGGTGTCGAGACCGCCCGTCCCCTTCCCTTCGTGCGCCATGATTCCTCGCCTCGCCGCGCGCTGGCGGCGGTCGGTTGCCTGCGATGCTGCGGCTAGTCGCGGCCGGACGGGCCGGGACCGCGATACAGGTCGCGGAAGTTGCGCTCCGCGGTGAGGGGCTGACGGCCCTTCAGCGGGTAGTCCTTCCGGAGCGGGTGGCCGACGAACTCGTCGTACATGAACAACCGCCGCATGTCCGGGTGGCCCAGGAAGCGGATGCCGTACATGTCGAAGCAGTAGCGCTCGAACCAGTCGGCGCCGCGCCAGAGGTGCGTGACGGTGGGGACCTCGAGGTCCGACTCCGGCACCTTCACCCGCAGGCGCACCCGGTGGTTGAGGCGGGTGGAGACGAGGTTGTAGACCACCTCGAACCGGGGCTCCTGGCCGAGGTAGTCCACCGCGGTCACGTAGGGGGCCATGTTGAAGGCCATGGCCGGATCCTCCTTGAGGAACCGGCAGACCTCGGCCACGGCGTCCTTCTTCACGAAGGCGCAGTCGTCGCCCCCTACCCCCTCGTACACCTCCTGCACCGCGTCCGGGAACTTCTCCTTGAGCGCGGCGGTGACGGCTTTCGACATGCGTTCCCTTTCCGGGGCCTAACGGCCGCGCGCGAGCTCGGCGGCGGGCAGCCGGTCGATGAGCTTGTGTTCCTGCTCCTGGATCTTCTTCTGAAGGAGCATCAGGCCGTCGAGGACCTGCTCCGGCCGGGGCGGACAGCCGGGCACGTAGACGTCCACCGGGATGATCCGATCGATGCCCTGGACCGTGGCGTAGTTGTCGTAGAACCCGCCCGAGGAGGCGCAGACGCCGTAGGCCATCACCCACTTCGGGTCGGCCATCTGTTCGTAGATCCGCTGCAGGATGGGCGCCTGCTTGCAGTTGATGGTGCCGACCACCAGGAGCAGGTCGGCCTGCCGCGGCGAGAAGCGCGGCACCTCGGCGCCGAAGCGCGCGATGTCGTACCGCGCGCTCGCGAGGCTCATGTACTCGATGCCGCAGCAGGCGGTGACGAACGGGTACTGGTACAGCGAGTTCTTCCGGGCCCACCCGAGGCCCTTCGAGACCAGCTTCTGGAAGAACCCTGTCGCCTCCTCGCGACGCGTCGCGATCGCGGGGAGCGTGTCGGTCTCGGCCATACGTTTACTCCCAGTCCAGAGCGCCCTTCTTCCACACGTAGATGAGGCCGATCACCAGGGTGAAGGCGAACAGGGCCATGTCGGCGAAGCCGACCCAGCCCAGTTCCTTCAAAAGTACCGCCCAGGGATAGATGAAGACCGCCTCGATGTCGAAGACGATGAAGAGGAGGGCGACCACGTAGAACTTCACCCCGAAGCCCCCGTGGGCGTCGCCCACCGGGTCGGACCCGCACTCGAATACACCCGATTTTACCGCGCTGGGCCGCCTGGGGCCTAGGAGATTGGTGAGCCCGACCAGCAAAAAGGCCAGGATTGCCGAGACGATCACCACCAGCGCGAGGGGAAAGTAGACCTGTAGAGGCGTCATCGCTCACCGAGCCTGCGAGTGAGAAAGCCCCACGTAAGTGCCCTTAGCGCTTCGATTTGTCAATCGCTTACCGCATCCCTTCCGGTACCCCTGCGGGGCTTGACACATTTTCACTTTCAGCTAGACTGCGCGCCGCTTTCGATACCCCCACCCCTGCCGGGAGCACCCAAATGGGCTTCCAATTTGGCGCGGTACTCGCTTTTACGGTCGTGGCAATCGCGTTCGCGGCCGGCGGGCTCACGATCGGTCGCCTCGTCCGCCCGAACATCCCCGGCGCCGACAAGGCCGCCATCTACGAGTGCGGTGAGCGCCCAATCGGGAGCGCTTGGTTCAACTTCAACCCGCGCTTCTACCTCATCGCCCTCGTCTTCGTGGTCTTCGAGGTGGACATCGCCCTCACCTTCCCGGTGGTGGCGGTCTACCGCGCCTGGGTCAGCCACGGAGCCGCCACGGCTTGGGTCGCCTTCTCCGAGCTCCTCCTCTTCACCCTGATCCTGGTCGTCGGCCTGGTCTGGGTCTGGCGCCACGGCGACCTCGAGTGGGTCAAGAAGGTGGAGACGGACGAGAGCGCTCCGAACGGCCAGCCGAGCTCGCTCGCGGCGTCGAAGCGGGCGGCCTAGCGGCCCCCGTCGGGGGTCATTTCGGGAAGTACTCGACACCAGGCAGGGTTTCATCTGGTGCAGCGGAAAGGGAGCGGCATGGCAGCAGATCGCAGCGGTCCTCAGCTCGGCGGTGAGGGCGACGTCATGCTCTTCCACACGAGCCAGCTCGACGAGCTCATCAACCTCGCCCGCGCAAACTCGCTCCACTACCTGCTCTTCGGCCTCGCCTGCTGCGGCATCGAGCTCATGCAGACCGGCGGCCCCCGCGCGGACCTCGACCGTTTCGGGGCGGTGCCCCGCGCCTCCCCGCGGCAGGCCGACTTCATGATCGTGGCGGGTACGCTCACCTACAAGATGGCCGAGCGCTGCAAGCTCCTCTACGACCAGATGGCAGAGCCCAAGTACGTGATTTCCATGGGCTCCTGCGCCAACTGCGGCGGCCTGTTCCAGCCCGGGTACTCGGTCTGCAAGGGCGTCGACAAGATGATCCCGGTCGACGTCTACGTGCCGGGCTGCCCCCCCCGGCCGGAGGCGCTGACCGAGGGCTTGCTCAAGCTGCAGGACCTCGTGATGCGCGAGCGCTGGAGCACCAAGCGGCGCCCCGCCTGAGAGATCGAGAAGACATGGGATCCGCGGCGGGAGGGCGAGCGAGGGCGAACGACAACGCACTCGGCGCCCTTTTCTGCTGCCCGAGCCTGGTGAACGAATGACGACCAACGAGATCCACGAGAAGCTGAAGGCCCGCTTCGGCGACGCGGTGGGAGCGCTCTCCGAGCCCAAGATCGACCCCTTCGTGGTGGTCCCGGCGGCGAAGCTGCCCGAGATCGCGCGCTTCCTGCGGGACGAGCCCGGGATCGAGCTCGACTTCCTCGAGAACCTGACCGGGGTGGACTACCCGAAGCGCAACGTCATCGAGGTCGTCTACCACCTCTTCTCCTACGGCCTGAAGCACGGGATCGTGCTCAAGGTCGAGGCCGATCGGGCGGCGCCGCGAGTGCCCTCGGTCGAGTCCATCTGGAAGTCCGCCAACTGGATGGAGCGCGAGGCCTACGACCTCCTCGGGCTCATCTTCGAAGGGCACCCGGACCTGCGGCGCGTGCTCCTGCCCGATGACTGGGAGGGCTTCCCGCTCCGCAAGGACTACCAGGAGCACGGCGGCTACCACGGGATCTCCAACGTTCGCGAGAACCCGCTCGTCGAGCTCCGCCGGCTCGACGAGGTGGCCCGCGCCGAGGAAGCGAAGCGGAACCCGCCGCCTCCTCCGCCCCCGCCGGCCGCCGCCGCCCCCGCGGCTCCGGCCACTCCGCCCGCCCCCCAGACCCCGCCCGCCGGCGCCTAGGAGAGCACCATGGAAAAGCTCATCATGCGGCGGGTGCACCAGGGCGGCGAGGAGATGATCCTCAACTTCGGCCCTCAGCACCCCTCCACCCACGGCGTCATCAACTTCCTCGTCGAGACCGACGGCGAGGTGCTCCGTCGGGCCGTCCCCGACGTGGGCTACCTGCACCGCTCCATCGAGAAGATCGCGGAGACCATCGGCTACCCGCAGTTCATGCCCTACACCGACCGCATCGACTACGTGTCGGCGATGATGGCGAACGAGGGGTGGGCCACCGCCATCGAGAAGATGCTCAAGGTCGAGGTGCCCCGGCGCGCCCAGTACCTCCGCGCCATCGCCTGCGAGCTGTGCCGGATGGCGAGCCACCTGGTCTCGGTGGGCACCATGGCCACCGACATCGGGGCCACCACGCCGCTCGTGCACGGCATCCGCGAGCGCGAGTCGATCAACGACCTGCTCGAGGCGCTCTGCGGGGCGCGGCTCACCTACAACTACCACCGCATCGGCGGCGTCGCCTTCGACCTGCCGGCCGGCTGGTCCGACAAGGCGCTCAAGTTCCTCGACCACTTCGAGAAGCTGCTCGGCGAGTGGGACCGGCTCATCAGCTTCAACGAGATCTACGTGAAGCGGCTCGCGAACGTGGCGGTCATCACGCGCGAGCAGGCCATCAACTACGGCCTCGTCGGCCCGAACCTGCGCGGCTCCGGCGTCTCCTTCGACTGCCGCCGCGACGCGCCGTACGGCGCCTACGCCGACTTCGACTTCGAGATCCCGGTCGGCAAGGGCTTCCGCGGCGCGGTCGGCGACGCCTTCGACCGCTACTACGTGCGCGTCCTCGAGCTGCGCGAGTCCGCCCGCATCGTGCGGCAGGCCCTCGCGAAGATGCCCGAGGGCGACATCATGGCCAAGGTGCCGCGCAAGGTGAAGCCGGAGGCGGGCGAGGTGCTCTCGCGCGTCGAGTCGGCCCGCGGCGAGATGGGCTACTACGTGGTCTCGGACGGCACCGACAAGCCGTACCGTGTGCACGTCCGCACCGGCAGCTTTCTCGCGATGGGGATCATCGAGGACCTCTCCCCCGGCCTGATGGTCGCGGACCTGGTCGCCCTCATCGCTTCGCTCGACGTGGTGGCCCCGGAGATCGATCGATGAGCGCCCTGCCCACCCCCGCGCCCGCGCGCACCAAGACCCCTCGCCTCGCCGCCATCGTCTCGGTGACCGCGGCGATCGCGCTGCCGCTGGGCCTGTTCTGCGTCATCCTCTTCGCGACGCCGCTGCTGCAGCCGGCCCTCCTCGACGGCTTCATCCGCGAGCGGCTGCACCGCGATCCGGCCACCTGGTACTGGCGCGACGGCGTCTACACCGTCGCCCTGCTGGTGCTGGCGTTCGTCTTCGCCAACTTCGCCGCCATCTTCAGCGGGATCCTCTCCTGGTGGGAGCGGCGCGTCGCCGGCCGCATCCAGAGCCGCATCGGCCCGAACCGCGCCGGCGTCGGCGGGTTCCTGGTCTGGATCGCCGACGCGGTGAAGCTGATCCTCAAGGAGGACCTGGTGCCGGCCGAGGCCGACCAGATGCTCTTCCGCGCCGCCCCCTACTTCGTGATGGTCGGCTTCATCCTCACCTTCGTGGTGCTGCCGTTCGGCGAGAGCATCGCGGTGAGCGACATGAACGTGGGCCTGTTCTTCATCACCAGCATCACCGCGCTGGTGGTGGTCGGCATCCTGCTCTCCGGCTGGTCGTCCAACTCCAAGTGGGCGCTCTTCGGCGGCATGCGCTCCGCCGCCCAGGTGGTCTCCTACGAGATCCCGGCCGGCCTCGCCATCATGGTGCCGGTGCTGATGGCGGGCACGCTGTCGATGCAGGGCATCATCCGCGCCCAGGGCGGCCTCCCCTGGCAGTGGTTCATCTTCCGCAACCCCGCCGCCTTCGCGCTCTTCTTCATCTTCTTCACGAGCCAGCTCGCCGAGGCGAACCGCACCCCGTTCGACCTGCCCGAGGCCGAGTCGGAGCTCGTGGCCGGCTACCTCTCGGAGTACTCCGGGTTCCGCTTCGCCCTCTTCTTCCTCGTGGAGTGGGGCAACCTCTGGACCATGTCGGCCATCGCCGTGACCATCTTCCTCGGCGGCTGGCAGATCCCGTTCGTGCCGAACGAGCTCTACGCCCAGCTCAAGGGCACCGGGTTCCCGCCGCTCGCGTGGTGGGGCCTCGAGGCCGCCTCGATGCTGGTCTTCGCCGCCAAGACCATGGTCCTCGTCAACGTCGTCGTCTGGCTGCGCTGGACGCTGCCCCGCATCCGCGTCGACCAGATGATGTCGCTCTGCTGGAAGTACCTCGTCCCCGTCTCCTTCGCCTGCTTCCTCTTCACCCTGCTGTGGCAGATCGCCGTGGCCGCCGTCCCGGCCCTGGAGACCGCCATGGGGGTGGGGCTCACCGCGGTGTCGGTGGTCCTGGCGGTCCTCTTCGCCCGCCAGACGCACCGCAACATCACCGCCATCGGCGACCGCGTCGATCTCTCCAACTGGTGAGCGGACAGCCATGACCCAGAGCGCAGCCTCCTCCTATTTCAGCAACATCAAGGACACCGTCCAGTCGTTCTGGCACGGCATGTCGGTGACGCTCAGCTACCTGCTGCGGCGCCCCACCACGGTCCAGTACCCCGACCGCACCCCGCTCCCGGTGCGCGACATGCTGCCGCCGCGCTACCGCGGCTTCCTCGAGGTGGACGCCGACATCTGCACCGGCTGCCAGGCCTGCGAGCGCGCCTGCCCGATCGGCTGCATCCAGATCAACCTCGAGAAGGACCCGGCCAACCCGAAGCAGCGGGCGGTGAGCCAGTTCGACATCGACGAGGCCAAGTGCATGTTCTGCGGGCTCTGCGTCGAGCCCTGCCCCACCGGCGCGATTCAGCACACGCGCGAGTTCGAGGGCACCCGGCGCTTCGTCCGCAACCTGGTCTTCCGCTGGGCGGATCCGCTCAAGCCCTTCCCGGTCTACAAGGTCGCCAAGGGCGCCGAGTACTTCCCCCGCGCGCCGCTCGGCTCGCTGTTGCGCGCCCAGCTCGAGGCGCGCGACTGGGACGCGGCCGCGCCCGAGTTCCTGCCGCCCGAGGCGCCGAAGCCGGCGGCCGCCAAGGCCGCGGCGCCCGCCGCCCCG
>JAJXVM010000135.1 GCA_021782135.1 Myxococcales bacterium
GCCAGCAGCCGCGCGCCCCCGGCGGTGGCGGTGGCCGGGAGCCCGCCCGCGACGTACACCGGCAGCGGCCCGCCGGGCCACGGCAGCCGGGCGAGTCGCGCCGCCAGCAGGGCCGTCACCGGGCCCGGCTGGGCGGTGAGGACCGCCACCTCCTGCAGCGGCGTGCGCTGCTCGAGCACCTGCCGCGTCACCCAGTCGGCCGCCGCCTCGATCTCGGCCTCGACCCCGGCGTGCTCCTCGAGGTGCACCGTGCCGTCCGGCCCGGCGCCGCGCGGGCGCGCGGGGTCGGCGAGCTCGGCCGGGGAGGCGAAGAGGTAGCGCTGGAGGAGCGACAGCTCGGTGCCGAGAAGTCTTCCCTCTCCCCCGCGCCGGGGGAGAGGGCTAGGGAGAGGGGGCTCCGCAGTCCCCACGAGCCCCTTCGCCTCCTCCCCGTAGAGCCGCCCGATCCGCTCCACGTGCCGCTCCGCCGCCGGCCGCGCCGCCCAGACGCCGAGCACCGCCCCCGGCAGCGCGCGCAGGAAGGCCGCATGCACCGCCCGCTCGTGGCCGGTCACGCTCGCGAGGACCGCCCCGTCCACGCTCGCCGCCCCGCGCGCGAGCACCCCCGCCGCCTCGGCGAGGACGCGCGCCGACGTCCAGCTCCGGCCGGCGAGCCGGTCGAGTCGCGCCCAGACCGCCGCCACGTCCCGCCACTGCGGCGCGCCCTTGGGCAGCCCCTCCGGCCGCAGCCCCGCCCCCTCCAGCTCGGCGACCGTGCGCGCGAAGGCCTCGTCCCAGCCCGGCCGGGTCCGCAGCAGGTCGAGGTCGAAGTACTCGAGCGCGAGCGGCTCCTGCTCCTCCTGGAAGAGCGCCAGCAGCCGCGCCGCCCGGAGCCCGTCCTCGCCCGGCTCGAACGCCACCCCCGCCGCGTGGAGCAGCTCCTCCGCGAGCGCCGCCGCCGAGGTGCACCGCGTCCCCGCCAGGACCCCCTCGCGCCCCGACTCGACCAGCGCCCGCCGCAGCGCGTGCGCCTGTCGCTCCGAGGAGACGAGGACCGTGCGGACCGGCAGCGGCCCGGCCGCCGGCAGCGCCGCGACGGCGTCGGCCAGGTCCGCGGCGGAGCGGAGGAGGGTGGAGGACATGGAGCCGCATGTTAGCAGCGGCGCGGACAGGGTCGCCGCCGTTCAGTCCCCACCCACGCGCACCACCAGCTTGCCGAAGTTGCGCCCGTCGAGCAGCCCGATGAAGGCCGCCGGCGCGTTCTCGAGCCCCTCGACGACGTCCTCGCGGTACTTCACCTTGCCGGCCGCCACCCACGGCTCCATCGCCTGCTGGAACTCGCCGAAGCGCGAGGCGTAGTCCTGGGAGATGATGAAGCCCCGGACCGTGAGCCGCTTGCGCAGGATGGCGCCCAGGAGGAGCGGCGTGCGGTCCGGCCCGGGCGGGAGCGCGCTGGCGTTGTACTGCGAGATGATCCCGCAGACCGGCACCCGGGCGCGCGGGTTGAGGAGCGGCAGCACCGCGTCGAAGACCGCGCCGCCCACGTTCTCGAAGTAGACGTCGATGCCGCCCGGGCACTCGGCGGAGAGCCGCGCCTGCAGCTCCGGCAGGCGGTGGTCGAGGCAGGCGTCGAAGCCCAGCTCCCCGACCGCGTAACGGCACTTCTCCGCGCCGCCGGCGATGCCCACCACCCGGCAGCCCTTCAGCTTGGCGACCTGCCCCACCACCGACCCGACCGCGCCGGTGGCCGCCGCGACCACCAGCGTCTCGCCCGGCCTCGGCTGGCCGATGTCGAGGAGCCCCATGTAGGCCGTGAATCCGGGCATCCCCAGCACGCCGAGCGCCAGCGACGGCCGCGCCATCCTCGGGTCGAGCCGCGTGAGCCCCTGGCCGTCGGACACCGCGTACTCTTGCCAGCCGCAGTACCCGAGCACCCGATCGCCCGCCTGGAAGGCCGGGTTCCGTGACTCGACCACCCTGCTCACCGTCCCGCCGACCATGACGTCGCCGACCGCGACCGGGGGCGCGTAGGAAGGCGCATCGCTCATGCGCCCGCGCATGTATGGGTCGAGCGAGAGGTAGAGCGTGCGGAGCAGCACCTGGCCCTCCGCGGGCTTGGGCAGCGGGACCTCCTCCAGGCGGAAGTTGGCGGGGCTGGGCGCGCCCGAGGGGCGGGAGGCGAGGAGGATGCGGCGGCAGGTCGTGGCGGGCTGGGGCATGGCGGTCACCGGCGGGTTCGGAACGCCAGCAAGGATAACGCGTGCGCGGCGGGGGACCGCGGCTCTTCCCAGGACTCCCGTTCTGGGCGCGGAGGAAGGCCGGTGTCCGTCCGCTCGCGATGCTCTCTCGCAGGGCGGCGCGGTCCGCCCGGGGAGGGCTCCATGACCGAAGTGAAGTGGATGTACGTCTGCGTTCGCACCACCTGCGGGCACGTCGAGTACGTCACCTACGCGCCCTCGTCCACGCGCAGGTGTCCGGCCTGCGGCGGGATGATGCGGCGGGAGCAGGCGTAGCCGTGCGGCCGGCGGGGTGAGGCGGCGGGCGCGGCGCCGCGGCGAGCCGTTCATCGCGGGCCCGTGTCCGCCCCACCGGTACAACGGGCCCAGGTCACCCGCCAACCCACGCCGGAGGACGCCATGCCGACCCACGCCAAGATGATGGACCATCTCGCCGAGGAGGGCTTCCGCCCGCATCTCGAGGGACCCGACGACAAGGGCTGCGCCACCATCTCGTTCAAGGCGGAGGGGACGCTGTTCGCCGTCCTGACGGAGGACAACGACCCGTCGTACCTGCACCTCGTCGTCTATTACCAGCTCGACCGCCCCGACCAGCTCCCTGCCTCGCTCGCGGTGGCGAACGAGATGAACGTGCGCTGGAAGGCGGTCAAGTCGGTGGTGGACGAGGCCGCGCAGGGAGTGTCCTTCCACGTCGAGGTCTTCCTCGAGGACCCCGAGCGCTTTGGCGCGGTGCTCGAGCGCGGGCTGTCGGTGCTCCGGGCCACCGCCGACGGCTTCTTCGAGGCGCTGAGCGAGCGGCCGCCGCAGTTGCTGGCGTGAGGGGGGCGTCCTCCTCAAAGGCAAGCGCGTCCGCAAATGAACGCCAGTGGGCGCTGACGCGCTAAGATTGCTATTCGTGAAACGGGCAGGGATCAGCGGCGCGACCGCAGCCTCGACCGAGGGGAGGCGCCCCGGAGCGTGAACGTCGAGACGGTGACCACCAGCGATCGCTCGCTGCTTCACGCAGTGCGCTCCACGTTGGATATTGCCGAGGACGCGTTCCTCTGCGTCGCCTTCGTGCAGGAGCGCGGGCTCCACCTCCTGGCCTCGCCACCAACCTGGAGGCCGCGGTCGCCCTGCGCGGCACCCGGGAGGACGTCCCGCTCGCCTGGTCCTGGGCCGAGGACCTCTGGAGCGACGAGCGGGTTCGGCCCTGGAGCCCCGTGGCGGCGGAGCCCTCGGAGGAGCCGTTCGAGCCCGGGCTGTTCAAGGCCCTCCGGATCGAGGTCCGGCGAAACCCGGTATTTCTCACGCTCGGCCCTGCGCCGAAGGAGAACCGGGTCGTGGACCTGTCGCCGGTGGAGATCCACGTCCAGACCGCGCGTTCGCGCTTGCGCATCGGCGGCGCCGAGGCGATCCCGGCCTGGATGTTCAACCTGGCCTGGGACCGGCTCCGGATCCACGGGAGCATCAGCAACGTGGAGTTGCTCGAGGATCTGCGCGTTCACCGGTCGAGCGCCGTCTGCGCGATCCTGGCCCGTCTGCCGCCGGTGGAGCGCGTGCCCGGAAGGGAGATCAGGCTGCGATGGCGCTGAGCTTCGACGAGTTCTGTGGCCGGCTGGAGCACCTGCGGCTCGACCGCTCCGGCGGCCTCGTGAAGCCGTACAAGCCGCTGCTCCTGGCGGCGGTGGTCATCCTGATCCACAAGGGCAAGCAGCGGGACCGGAACGTGTTCCTGGACGGCGGATTGCGCAGCGGGTTCCAGCAACTGCTGGAGGCACTCTTTCCGCGCTGGCCGAACCAGGCCAAGCCCGAGTACCCCTTCCGCCACCTTGAGAACGACGGCGTCTGGCGCCTCGTGCCGGTGGAAGGTGCCTCCGAGGCGCTGCGGGCCGCCAAGGATGCGCACGCCGAGGCCTGGGATATCCTGAAGCACGTCATCTGCGCACAGCTGGACGAGCAGATCTTCGAGCGGCTCGCGACGAGCTTCGAGGCGCGCTTCCGAGCGCTGCGCGTCCTGGCCCGCCGCTACTCCCCGAGCGAGACCTCGGGGAAGCTCTGGGACTACCTGAGCGACGAGCTCCCTCCGGTGCCCAGCTTGCGAGCGGCGGACGGCGTGCAGCTCACGGAGCGCGCGCTGGAGGAACACCTCGAGCTGCACTGGGACGAAACCCCGTTCGCACGGGCAGGCGTCGAGCTCGCCCGCCGAGAGAAGCATGGGTGCCCCGGGCGCCAGGTGTTCACGCCGGTGAACGCGATCGACCTGCTCGGGTTTGAGCCGGCGAGACGGCGCTGGTGGGTCTTCGAGCTGAAGCGCGGCCGGTCCGCCGACGCGGTGGTGGGGCAGGTGAGCCGTTATCTTGGCTGGATCAGCGAGGAGCGGCGACGGCACCGGGAGACCGCCGTCGGGGCCATCGTGGTCAAGAAGGCCGATCCCAAGTTGCGGTACGCCGTGCGCGCGCACGAGCGACTCTCGCTGTGGGAGTTCGACGACGAGCTGCGCGTCAAGCAGCTCTGCTGAGTCCGCGAGCTCGGCTGGAAGGGAACGACCAGCTGCCGGTCGGGGCGGTCCTCCATGGTCGGGAGCACCGCCCCGGAGGCCTCGGACGACATCGTCCCTTGCCGCTCCCTGCGATCCAGGGTGGTCATGACTCCTCCTCGTCCGGGACGGCTCCGGCCGGGGCCAGCTCCGGGTCGGGATCCGCCGCCCTCCGCAGGTTCTCGATCACCTCCGCCGCCCGCCCGGCGCCGGGCTCCATCTCCTCCGGCAGCAGCACCGGGCTCAGCCTCACCGCCTCGTCGATGTCAGCGGCCTGGAGAAATCCATGCTCCACCAGGAACCGGAGCGCGCCGTTGAGCTCGTCGTAGCCCGGCCGGAGCCGGTCGTACTCGGCGATCAGCATGTCCTTGCGTTCGATGTTCACGAAGAACCCGACCGCCCGGTCGAAGCCGTAGGTGGCGGTGCGCTTCCTCGCGGTGGGGTGCCTGAGCAGGTGGGGCATGCGGAGGAGCCTACCGGCGGGGCGGACACGGCGGCCAGGCCACGCCGTCGGGCGTTCAGCCGGCGACGCGCGGCGCTCGACTGAGGTGCCTGTCGGGCGCCAAGGCCTCAGGCGGCCCGGTAAAACGGGCAGCCGTTCCGCTGGCACTCGGTGTTCATCTCCGCGAACGTGCAGGGCGCGCCGCGCGCCGGCAGCGCCACCTGGAGGTGCTCCTTCGCGAACCGCGCCGCGGCGAGGATGGCGAGGAAGCAGTCCCGCTTGCAGCAGCGCGCGCCCTCGGTCCGCGAGATGGCCTCGAGCGCCTTCGCGGTCATGCGGTTCGCGAGCGAGCGCTCCTTGCCCTTGAGCGGGGTCGAGCCGATCGCGAGCGCGACGAAGGTCCCCGTGCCGATCGCCGCCCCGCAGGCGCCCTGCAGGCCGCAGAAGCCGCCCAGCACCGGGGCGGATCGACGCCGCGCCTCGGCGACGAGGGCCGGCTTGCGCTCGGGCTCCCCGCGCGCGTTGCACCAGGCGGCGAGGAGCGCGGCGGGGACGAGGAAGTGGTGCTCCGGCCCGTGCATCTTCACGGCCGGGAGCTGCATGATCGACCGCGCGATCTGCAGTGGGTCGGTGAGCGACGTCGCCACGCAGGCGCGTTCCACGAGGTCGTTCGCGGACCCGGAGTGGCAACGGTCGCAGACGTAGTGGCCGGCGGCGCAGCGGGTCTCGGTATGGTGCTCCTCGCCGCAGAGCGCGCACGCGAGCCTCTCCGCCACCGCGAGGTAGACGATCGCGGCGTCGCACACCACGCACCCGGTCCGGTTTTCGACGACGGTGAGCGCCATGCGCGTGGGAGCCGGGTTCGGCCCCAAGGGGTTCAAGGCCCTGCGATGTTCACGAAGAACCCGGCCGCCCGGCCGAAGTCGTCGGTGGCGGTGCACCGTTCAGCCGGCGACGCGTGGCGCGCTTGCCAGCGCAGGCAGCTCCACCCTCGCCCCGACGCCCACTCCGTGCGCCGCGGCCCACCCGGCGTTCACCTCCAGCACCGCCCGGCATGGACGGTGGGTCCCCCAGGGAGCGGTCGTCATCGGCGTCGTGCGCTCCTCCACCTTCACCACCCATCCATCCCGATCGAGGAAGAGCATGTCGAGCGGCACGCGCGTGTTCTTCATCCAGAACGTGCGAGGGGAGTCGTCGTCGAAGACGAACAGCATTCCGGCGCCCGGTCCCAGGGTCTCCCGGAACATCAGCCCGACCTCGATGGCGGCCCGGTCGCGCACCAGCTCCGCGGTGAGCTCGTGAGCGTCGCCGCACTCCGTCCTGACGGTGAGCCGCACGGATGGATCCGGGATCGGAACGTGGACTTCCTCGCCGTTGAAGCGGTCGACGTACACCGCTTGGAGTGGCTCGCGCCGAAGGAAGCGGAGCGGCCGATCGGCGGGCGCGAGCTGCACCGTCCCGCGGGTGGCCGAGCGAGACCCGGCGTAGCGCCAGCCGGCCGGCACGGAGGGATCCCTTCCGTCGCTCCCGGCCGCCCGCGCGGCGAGGACGGTGCCTCCGCCGGGCACCGGCACCCGCGCGAGCTCGAGCCAGGAGCTCCAGCCGAGCGGTCCCGTCGCCTGGGAGATCACCGCGAAGTCGACGTACTCGCCCCATCGGTCTCCGCGCAGCCCGCGCTGCTCGAAGGTCCGGAGCAGCGGCGCGGCGACCTCGTGGCCAGGAAGCAGGATCGCGAAGAGATGACTGTCGTCACACTGCCACTCGGGCCGAAGTCGGCGCCGGAACTCCTCCCATCCCGCCGGCCAGGCGACCTGGATGCGCTCGCGCGAGACGACCACGGTGATCCCCTCGATCAAGACCGGCACGCAAATCCTCCTCCCGACATCCTCGCCGCCCGGCGGACATGGCGTGTCCGTCGGTCCGGGAAGATGCGATCATCCATCCAGCTTCGGCGCGACGCGAGATCGCTGCCGGCTCGAAGGGGCGACCACCCGTGGAAGCGATCATCTGCAAGCAGAGCCCCGAGCACGAGCTCGAGAAGCCGCCCCTCGGCGCGCGCTCGCGCGACGGCTCCAGGAAGGGCCGCCGGATCCGGTGTCCGCGCTGCCGCTGGGAGCCGCGACCGCGGGACCGCTGGTACTGCGACTGCGGCATGGCCTGGAACACGTTCGACACGCACGGGCTCTGCCCGCGCTGCCAGCGCCAGTGGACGCAGACCGCGTGCCTCGCCTGCCACCGATGGTCGGCGCACGAGGACTGGTACGAGTGAGCCGCTCCCGGCGGCGTCCACGAGCCTGACCTCGGACGGCGATTCGAGCGCTGGCCGCCTGACCCACCCCCGGCCGGTGCCCGCCGGCCGCCCCGTTGCGCCCCCCGCCGCCCCCGCACATAAGTCCCTGCCGCATGGACTACCCGCGCGATCCCCTCTGGTACAAGGACGCGATCGTCTACGAGACCCACGTGAAGGCCTTTCGGGACTCGAACGGGGATGGGATCGGTGACTTCCAGGGGCTCATCGAGAAGCTCGACTACCTGGAGGAGCTGGGCATCACCTGCCTGTGGCTCCTCCCGTTCTTCCCCTCGCCCTTGCGGGACGACGGCTACGACATCGCCGACTACACCGGGGTGAACCCGGCCTACGGCACGGTGGACGACTTCCGGCGCCTCGTCGAGGAGGCGCACCGGCGCGACATCGCGGTGCTCATCGAGCTGGTGGTGAACCACACCTCCGACCAGCACCCCTGGTTCCAGCGGGCCCGCCGAGCGCCTCCCGGCTCGCCGGAGCGCGACTTCTACGTCTGGAGCGACACGCCGGAGAAGTTCCAGGGCGCGCGCATCATCTTCACCGACACCGAGAAGTCGAACTGGACCTGGGACGAGGTGGCGGGCGCGTACTACTGGCACCGCTTCTTCCACCACCAGCCGGACCTCAACTTCGACAACCCGGCGGTGCTCGAGGCGCTCCTCGGCGTCATGCGCCACTGGCTCGACCTGGGCATCGACGGCTTCCGGCTCGACGCCATCCCCTACCTGGTCGAGCGCGACGGCACGAGCTGCGAGAACCTCCCGGAGACGCACGCGGTCATCAGGAAGATCCGCGCCTTCGTGGATCGGCACTACCCGGGCCGGATGCTCCTCGCCGAGGCCAACCAGTGGCCGGCCGACGTGCGCCCCTACTTCGGCGACGGCGACGAGTGCCACATGGCGTTCCACTTCCCGGTGATGCCGCGCATCTTCATGGCCATCCGGCAGGCGGACTCCGAGCCCATCGTGGACATCATGCGCCGCACGCCGGAGATCCCGGAGAGCTGCCAGTGGGGGCTCTTCCTGCGCAACCACGACGAGCTGACGCTGGAGATGGTCACCGACATCGAGCGCGACTACATGGTCCTCGCCTACGCGCGCGAGCCGGGCATGACCCTCAACGTCGGCATCCGCCGGCGCCTGGCGCCGCTGGTGGACAACGGCCGCCGGCGCATCCAGCTCCTCAACAGCCTGCTCTTCTCCTTCCCCGGAACGCCCATCATCTACTACGGCGACGAGATCGGCATGGGCGACGACATCCGCCGCCCGGACCGCGACGGCGTGCGCACGCCGATGCAGTGGAGCAACGAGAAGAACGCCGGCTTCTCGAGCGCCGAGACGGCGAAGCTCTACTCGCTCCCCATCAACGACCCGATCTACGGCTACGAGGCGGTGAACGTGGCCGCGCAGCGCGCCGACCCGTCCTCGATGTGGCACTG
>JAJXVM010000136.1 GCA_021782135.1 Myxococcales bacterium
GGGGGCGGGCGCGCCGCCCGCGCGCGCCCGGGCGCGCGCGCCGGCGGCGCCGGCCTACGACGAGGAACTCGGCGACCTGCCCTGGAGCTACGGCGACGACGCCTTCGTCGCCCTGCCGCGCGACCCGCGCACCCTCTTCCTCTACTGGGATTACTCCACCCCCACCCTCGCGCACGGGTTCCGGGACGGGGGCCAGGCCCAGCTCTGGATCTTCGCCCAGCGCGAGGACGGCGGCTGGGACCGGGTCCGCAGCATCGACTTCGCGCTCGAGTCGCGCAGCTTCTACGTGCACGATCTGCAGCCCGGCCGCCGGTACCGCGCCGAGGTGCACGTGATCGACCGCGGCGGCCGGGAGCGCGCGCTCTCCCAGCCGTCCAACGACGTCCAGCTCCCGCCCTTCGGCCCCTCGCCGGTCGTGGACGACCGCTTCGCCCGCATCCTGTGGGGCGAGACGCTGCTGCGCTGGCTCCGCCAGGCGGTGGCGGGCGGCGCCTTCCCCCCGGAGATCCGGGCGCAGCTGGCCCGCCTCTCCGACTGGTCCCGGTTCCAGGCCGGCGAGACCTGGGGCGGGGGCGCGAGCGGCGCGGGGGGGATGGGCGGACGGGCCGGCTCGCCTTCCTCCCCGTTCGGCCACTTCGGCGGCGAAGGGATCTAGCCGATGCCGGACCACGACGTGCTGGGATACCTCTCGATCCATCTCCACGCGCACCTGCCGTTCGTCCGCCACCCGGAGTACGAGGACTTCCTCGAGGAGGACTGGCTCTACGAGGCGATCAGCGAGACCTACCTGCCGCTGCTGCGGGTCTTCGATCGCGCCACCGACGAGGGGATCCCGTTCCGGATCTCGATGACCATGTCGCCGCCGCTGGTGGCGATGCTGCGGGACGAGCTGCTCATGGCGCGGTACGCGCGGCGGCTCGAGAGCCTCTGCGAGCTCTGCGACAAGGAGGTCCACCGCACCCGGAACGACCCGACCTTCCACCCGCTGGCGCTGCACTACCAGTCGGAGTTCCGGGAGCTGTCGCACCTCTTCAACGACCGCTACCACCGGGACCTGGTCGCCGCCTTCCGCCGGCTGGAGGACGCCGGCCGGCTCGAGCTCGTCACCTGCGGCGCCACCCACGGCTTCCTGCCGCTGATGCAGATGTACCCGGAGGCGGTCCGCGCGCAGATCGCGGTGGCGGCCGCCCACCACCGGCGCCACTTCGGCCGGGACCCGTCCGGCATCTGGCTGCCGGAGTGCGGCTACTACCCGGGGGCCGACCAGTTCCTGGCCGAGCAGAACATCCGCTTCTTCTTCGTGGACACCCACGGCATCACCGACGCCACGCCGCGGCCGCGCTACGGGGTGTACGCGCCCATCTACACGCACACCGGGCCGGCGGCCTTCGGCCGCGACCCCGAGTCGTCGATGCAGGTCTGGAGCGCCGAGAGCGGCTACCCCGGCGACCCGGACTACCGCGAGTTCTACCGGGACATCGGCTGGGACCTCGGCTTCGACTACGTGAAGGACTACGTCCAGCCGACCGGCCAGCGGAAGAACGTCGGCATCAAGTACTTCCGCATCACCGGCAAGACGGCGCACAAGGAGCCGTACAGCCCGCACGTCGCGCGCGAGCGGGCCGCCTCCCACGCCGGCAACTTCATGTTCAACCGCCAGCGGCAGATCGAGCACCTCTCCTCGCGGATGGGCGCGGTCCGTCCCATCGTGGTGGCGCCCTACGACGCCGAGCTCTACGGCCACTGGTGGTACGAGGGGCCGATGTTCCTCGACTTCCTCATCCGCAAGGTGGCGTACGACCAGCGCGTCTTCCGGCTGGCCACCCCGGGCGAATACCTGCGCGAGAACCCCGAGCAGCAGGTCGCGACGCCGCCGCTCTGCTCCTGGGGCGCCGGGGGCTACGCCGGCGTCTGGCTCGACGGCTCGAACGACTGGATCTACCGCCACCTCCACAAGGCGGCGGAGCGGATGATCGCGCTCGCCCGGGACTACCGGCAGCCCACCCCGCTCGAGCGGCGGGCCCTCGATCAGGCGGCGCGGGAGCTCCTGCTGGCGCAGTCGAGCGACTGGGCCTTCATCATGAAGACCGGCACGATGGTGGACTACGCCATCCGCCGCACCAAGGAGCACCTGCTCCGCTTCACGCGGCTCCACGACCAGCTGCGCCAGGGCAGCATCGACCCCCAGTGGCTGGCCTACGCGGAGGGGAAGGACAACCTCTTCCCCGAGATCGACTACGCCGTGTACCGGCCGGCGCAGTAGGCGGCCGCCGTCCTCCGCCGCTCGCCCGGGCCCGCGGCTTCGCGCGTTGACGCGCGGGTGCGGCGCGGCTAGCCTGCGCCCTCCGGGACGTTTTCCCCACTTCATTCGAGTGGATGCGAGGCTTTCGAGGATGGCCGAAGAGCTGGGCAGCACCGAGCGGGAGATCATCGCGCAGCGCGCCAGGAAGGCGGAGGCGCTCCAGGCGCTGGGGGTGAACCCCTTCGGCAACGGGCAGGCGCCGCGCCACGTGACGGCCGAGCTGCACGCCCGCTACGGCGAGGCGCCCGCGGACGAGATCGCCCGCGACCCCGGCGACTGGTCGGTGGCCGGCCGCGTGCTGGCCGTGCGCAGCTTCGGGAAGGCGGCCTTCCTGCGGGTGCGCGACGGCTCCGGCGAGATCCAGGTCTGGGTGAAGAAGGACAAGGTGGGGGAGCGGGGCTTCGAGATCTTCAAGCTCCTCGACGTGGGCGACGTCGTGCTCGCCGAGGGGCCGGCCACCCGCACCAAGACCGGCGAGCTGACGGTGGAGGCCCGCGCCTTCACCATCCTCACCAAGGCGCTGCGGCCGCTGCCGGAGAAGTGGCACGGGCTTGCCGACGTGGAGCAGCGTTACCGCCAGCGCTACGTGGACCTGATCGTCACCCCCGGGGTCCGCGAGACCTTCCGGCGCCGGGCGAAGATCGTGAGCGGCATCCGGCGCTTCCTCGACGAGCGCGGCTACCTGGAGGTGGAGACCCCCACCCTGCACAAGCCGGAGGAGGCGGGCGGCGCCGCGGCCCGGCCGTTCCAGACGCACCACAACGCGCTCGACCTCGACCTCAAGCTCCGCATCGCCACCGAGCTGCACCTCAAGCGGCTGGTGGTGGGCGGGTTCGACCGGGTCTACGAGATCGGCCGCATCTTCCGCAACGAGGGGATCGACCGGCGCCACAACCCCGAGTTCACCAGCATCGAGTTCTACCAGGCGTACGCCACCCAGCAGGACCTGATGGCGCTCACCGAGCAGCTGCTGCACCGGCTGGCGGTGGAGGTGACCGGCTCGGCGCGGGTCACGTTCCAGGGGCAGGAGATCGACTTCACCCCGCCGTACCCGCGCCACTCGATGCTCGAGCTCGGGGCCCGCGCCCTGGGGCTCTCGCCGGACGACGCCCTCGCCGGGCGCGGGCTGGCCGAGGCGGTGGCCCGCGCCGCCGCCCGGGAGAACGAGTCCGAGGGGGCGTGGAAGCTGGAGCAGGCGGCCCAGCGCTCGCCGGGCGAGGCCATCGCCATCGCCTTCGAGGTCTTCGCCGAGGGCGAGCTGCCGAAGGACCGCCCCGCCTTCGTGGTGGACTTCCCGCTCGAGACCAGCCCGCTCTCCCGCCGGCGCGACGCCGACCCGCGGCTGGTCGACCGCTTCGAGCTGTTCGCCGCCGGCATGGAGCTCGCCAACGCCTTCAGCGAGCTCAACGACCCGGCGGACCAGCGGGCCCGCTTCGAGGCCCAGGTGAAGGCCCGGGCGCAGGGGGACGAGGAGGCCATGCCGTACGACGAGGACTTCGTGCGCGCCCTCGAGCACGGCATGCCCCCGACCGCGGGGGAGGGCATCGGCATCGACCGGCTCGCCATGCTCCTCACCGACTCGCCCTCCATCCGCGACGTCATCCTCTTCCCGCTGCTCAAGAGCCGGGAGTAGCCGTGCCGGCGGTGGAGCGAGCCGTCCCGGCGGTCTTCTCCCGGCGCGCCTTCGCCCTCGCCGGGCTGGGGGTGGTGGGGAGCCCGCTCGTCGCCGCCGCGGCGCAGCTGCTCCTGGCCGATCGGATCGGGCTCCCGGGCGGGCTCGCCGCCGGCCTGGCGGTGCTGGCCGGGGCGGCGCTCGCGGCGCTGCTCGGGGCGCTCGCCGCCTGGGCCGGCCGGCGGCTGGCGTTCTACGAGATCGCGGCCGGGTGGCTGCTGCTGGTGGTCCTCGAGTTCGGGCCGCTGCTGGCCCTCGGGCCGCGGCTGCGGGGCGGGGCGGTGCTGGCGGGCTGGGAGTCGCAGGGCAAGCTGGTCCTGGTGCTCGGGCTGCTGCTGACCTCCGCGCTCGCCGCCACCTGCACCTTCGTGGGCGCGACGCTCTCGTACCTGGTGCTCGGGTCGGGGCGCTTCGACCCGTCGCTCTCGTACGAGCTGTTCGTGGCGAAGAGCCACCTGCGCCTCGACACCCGCACGCTGCTGGCGCTCTTCGGCATGGTGGTCACCGGGATCGTGCCCGGGATGCTGGCGCTCATCGCCTGGTCCGTCTGGCAGGACCGCCGCGAGCGCGCGGCGCAGCGGCGCGGCGAGGTGGTCTGGCGCCGCCGCCTGCCCGCCACCCTGCTCATGACCCTCATCTCCATCGGCGGGGTGGCCATCGGCGTCTGGGCCCTCACGGTGGTGCTCTCGGTCATGAGCGGCTTCGAGGCCGACCTCAAGGCCAAGATCCTGGGCCAGAACGCCCACGGGATGGTGATGAAGTACGGCGGCCCCGCCGACTTCACCGGCTGGCGCGAGGCGCGCGACAAGGTGCTCGGGGTGCCGGGGATCGCCGCCGCCACGCCCTTCCTCTACGAGGAGGTGATGCTCTCGGCGGGGCAGAACCTCACCGGCGCGATCCTGAAGGGCGTCGATCCCGCCACCGTGGGCACGGTCACCGACTGGCCGCGGAAGCTGGAGGAGGGGCGGCTCGACTACCTGGCGCACCCGGAGCGGATCCCGCCGCCGGGCGACGAGGGGCGCGCCTTCGACGAGCTGGAGCGGCGGCCCGGAGGCGGGGTGGCCCGGGCGGCCCGGCCGCCGCCCGGGGGCGAGCCGCTGCCGGGGATCGTGGTCGGGCGCGAGCTGGCCCGCTCGCTGCGGGTGTTCGTGGGCGACGTGGTCAACGTGATCTCGCCCCTCGGCGACCTCGGCCCGGCCGGCCCGCAGCCCAAGAGCCGCCCCTTCCGCGTGGCGGGGGTCTTCTACAGCGGCATGTACGAGTACGACTCCAAGTTCGCCTACGTGGAGCTCGCCGCCGCCCAGCGCCTCTTCGGCGTGGGCGACGCCGTCACCGGGCTCGAGCTGAAGATGCGGAACGTGGACGCCGCCCGGCCGGTGACCCGGCGCGTGCTGGCGGCGCTCGAGGGCTATCCGTACCGGGTGAAGGACTGGGGGGAGATGAACCGGAACCTCTTCTCGGCGCTGATGATGGAGAAGGTGGTGATGGCGGTGATCCTCGGCTTCATCGTGCTGGTGGCGAGCTTCATCATCGTCGCGACCCTGATCATGCTGGTGCTGGAGAAGACCCGCGAGATCGCGGTCCTGAAGAGCATGGGCGCCGGGCTGGCGAGCGTGATGAAGATCTTCGTCGCCGAGGGGCTGATCATCGGCGCGGTCGGGACCGCCTTCGGGCTGCTGCTCGGCTACGGCACCTGCGCCCTCATCGACAAGGTGGGGATCCCGCTCGACCCGGAGGTCTACTACATCTCCAACCTCCCGGTGCTGGTCGACCCGGCGCAGTTCGGGCTGGTGGCGCTCGCGGCCATGGCCCTCTCGTACCTCGCCACCATCTACCCCGCCACCAAGGCCGCGCGCCTGCAGCCGGTGGAAGGGCTGCGGAGCGAGTGATGGCGCCGTTCATCCGCGTCGAGGGGCTCGAGAAGACCTACCTCATGGAGGACCGCGGCGGGCACCACGTGCGCGCCGTCCAGGTGCTGCGTGGGATCGACCTCGAGATCGAGCGGGGGGAGCTCACCGCGCTCACCGGCCCCTCCGGCGCCGGCAAGAGCACCTTCCTCCACGTCCTCGGCACGCTCGACGTGCCCACCCGCGGCCGGGTGCTCTTCGAGGGGCAGGACGTCTTCGGCCGGGACGAGTCGGGGCTGGCCGCCTTCCGGAACGGCACGGTCGGCTTCGTCTTCCAGAGCCATCACCTCCTGCCCGAGTTCACCGCGGCCGAGAACGCCATGATGCCGGCGCTCATCCGCCGCGCGCCGCGGGGGGAGGCGCGCCGGCGGGCGCTGCACATGCTCGAGCTGGTCGGGCTGCGGGAGCGGGTGGATCACAAGCCCGGGGAGCTCTCCGGCGGGGAGCAGCAGCGGGTGGCCCTGGCGCGCGCCCTCTGCCTCGAGCCCCGGCTGCTGCTGGCCGACGAGCCGACCGGCAACCTCGACCCGGTGACCGCGGAGGGCATCCACGGGCTGCTGCGCGAGCTGAACCGGGAGCTGGGGATCACCATGGTCGTGGTCACCCACAACGAGGCGCTGGCGAGCGCGCTCCCGCGGCGGCTCCGGCTGGACGCCGGCAAGCTGGTTTCCCTTTGAGCTTTCAGCGGGGTTCCACTAGATTTCGCGGCTTCGTGAGCCGCGCCCTCCTCGCCCTCGCCGCGATCAGTCTCCTCGTGTGCCCTCCGTCCCCGGCCCGCGCCGAGGAGGCGTCGGAGCCCGTCGTCGAGGCCATCCGGGTGGAGGGCAACCGCCGGGTGGAGGTCGACGCCGTCAAGGCGGCGATCTCGCAGAAGGCGGGCGAGCCGCTCGACCTCAAGAAGGTGGACGAGGACATCCGCTCGGTGATGAAGCTCGGCTTCTTCTCCGACGTGCAGGTGGCGCAGGAGGGGGATCCGAACCGCCCGGTGCTGGTGTTCCGGGTGACGGAGAAGCCCGCCATCCGCGAGATCAAGGTCGAGGGGGCCGACGAGATCTCGGCCGAGGACCTCGTCAAGGAGGCCTCCGACCTCAAGCCGTACTCGATCCTCGACCTGAACCAGGTCCGGAAGGCGCAGAAGAAGATCCAGGAGAAGTACGTCGAGAAGGGCTTCTACCTCGCCGAGGTGTCGTGGCGGCTCGACCCGCAGCCGGACAACCAGGTGAACGTGGTGTTCCTGGTCAACGAGCACGCCAAGGTCCAGGTCCGGCAGGTGAACATCCTCGGGAACGCCCACGTCCCCAAGGACGAGATCACCCCCTACATGCAGACCCAGGAAGGCGGGTTCCTCTCCTTCCTCTCCTCGGCCGGCACCTACAAGGAAGAGGCCTTCCAGCGGGACCTGCAGGCCATCCAGTTCATCTACGGCGACAAGGGCTACCTGTACGCCAAGGTCGGCAAGCCGTCCGTGCAGATGAGCCCGGACAAGCGCTGGATCTACATCTCGCTGCACGTCGAGGAGGGGGAGCAGTACAGGGCCGGCAAGATCGACTTCTCCGGCGAGCTCCTCGATCAGACCCCGCTCCTCCAGAAGATCGTGCAGGTCAAGCCGGGGATGATCTTCGCCCGCTCCAAGGTGGCGAAGGACATCCAGAACCTCCAGGACGTCTACAAGGACCTCGGGTACGCGTACGTGAACGTGAACCCGGTCACCAACGTCCACGCCGACACCAAGACCATCGACCTCACCTACGACGTCCAGCCGGGCCAGAAGGTCTACTTCGAGCGGATCGACATCGTCGGGAACGCCAAGACCCGGGACAAGGTGATCCGGCGCGAGCTGCGCGTCTACGAGGGCGAGCTCTACAGCGGCTCGGGCATCAACCTCTCGAAGCAGCGCGTCAACGCGCTCGGCTTCTTCGACAAGGTGGAGATCACCACCAAGAAGGGCAGCGGGGACGACAAGATCGTCGCCACGGTCGAGGTGAAGGAGCGCTCGACCGGCACCTTCCAGGTGGGGGCCGGGTACTCCTCGTACGAGAACTTCATCCTCACCGGCCAGATCTCGCAGAACAACTTCTTCGGCTGGGGCCAGACGCTCTCGCTGCAGGTCCAGTACTCGTCGATCCGCCAGCTCGGCCAGATCCAGTTCGTCGAGCCCTACTTCCTCGACACGCGCTGGACGTTCGCGGTGGACCTGTACGCCACCGAGGGCATCTACAGCACCTTCGTCCGGCAGGCGATGGGCGGCGCGCTGACCTGGGGCTACGAGCTCTCCGGCCTGTCGCGGTGGTGGAACTGGGCCAAGAACCTGGACGACATGCGGATCTTCGCCACCTACACGAACGAGTTCGTGTCGGTGACCCCGATCAGCACCGACATCCTGCTCGCCAACCGCTACCGCTCGGGCACCACCAGCGCCCTGCGGCTCTCCTGGCAGTGGGACAAGCGCAACGACCGGCTCTTCCCGACCGCCGGCTACTACGAGTCGGCCTCGGCCGAGTTCGCCCCGCCGGCGCTCGCGCCGAACAAGCTCTTCGGGAGCCAGGTGAACCTCTTCACCCGGTACACCCTGGAGTCGCGCTACTACTACCCGCTCTTCGCCGGCATCGTGGCCCGCTTCAAGCTCACCGCCGGCTACATCCGGAACTGGGACGACGAGCACCCGGTGCCGGTCTCCGAGCTCTACTACCTGGGCGGCATCAACTCGGTCCGCGGCTACCAGCTGCTCTCCATCTCCCCGCAGGTGCTGGCGGGCTTCACGCCCCGCCCCGACTCGCAGCTCACGCCCATCGCGGTGGGCGGCACGAAGCAGATCATCCTCAACAGCGAGCTCGAGTTCCCCATCGTCGAGAAGGTCGGGGTCCGCGGGGTGGTGTTCTTCGACGCGGGCAACACCTTCGCCGCCGGGCAATGGTCCGACCCCACGGTCGGCCTCTCGCTCTACAAGTCGATCGGCGTCGGGCTACGCTGGATCAGCCCCATCGGCCCGCTCCGGTTCGAG
>JAJXVM010000137.1 GCA_021782135.1 Myxococcales bacterium
CAGCGCCGGCGGCCGTACCTCGACGTCGGCCAGGTCCACCTCGCCGCCCTCGATCTGGAAGGTGCCGACGCCGGTGCGCCAGGCCGGGGCGGCGCGTCCCGCGGCCCGGGCCGGCGCCGCGGCGGGCCTGGCGCCAGGGCCCTTGCTGGCGAAGCTGGCGGTGCCATCCTGCCAGACGTGCAGCCGGAACCGGGGGGCGGTCCACCTCACCGACCGCAGCACCACCCGCGGCGGCGAGGAGCCGGCGTCGATGCCGGCGAGGGTCAGCGCGCGCCACTGGATCTGGTCCTCCCGGTGCGCCGGCGAGACCAGGGTCACGCCGTCGAGGTGCACCTCGCCGGCGAAGCTCCAGCGCGGCTCGGCGCCGCGCCCGTCGAAGGTGGTCCTGGCCTTCATCCCGAACGTGCCGGCGGTGAGCTTCAGCGGCGGCTGGGTCTCGAGCCAGGGCGCGAGCGGGGCGAGGTCGAGGCCGGCGGCGGAGAGCTCCAGCTCGGCGCGCTTGCCGAAGGGGTGGACCGGGCCGCGCGCCTCCACCTTGCCCTTGCCGTTCCAGAGGAGCGAGGCGGTGAGCGGGCAGACGGTCTCGGGCCCGGGGCGCAGCTCGTCGAGCTTCACCGCCACCTGCTCGAGGGCGAAGCGGACCGGCGCGGGCGTGGAGCGATCCTCGACCGGCACCCGCAGCCCCTCCACCTCCAACGTCCCCACCGACCAGCGCCAGGCGCTCGGCTTCGCGTCCTTCGGCGGCGGCCGCATGCCCATCGCGGCCAGGCCGAGCTTGCCGGCGGCGTCCTTCGCCACCCGCACCTCGCCGCCTCGCACCTTCACCTCGGCGACGCGGGCCACCTCGCCGAGCAGGTCCACGTCGATGCCCGACACCTCGGCGCGCGGCAGCTCGATCAGCGCCGCCTTCTGGCCGAGCGGCGCCAGCGCCAGCTTCTCCATCTCGAGCGTGCCCTGCTCGAGCCGGAAGGCGCGCCTGGCCGCGTCCCAGGCGAGCTGGTAGCGCGAGCTGTAGGAGAGGAGCCCGTCCAGCACCTCCACCGTCGCCTGATCCTGGATGTAGGCGCCGTACTTGGGCAGCTTCAGGTGCGCGAAGGAGATGCTGCCGCTCGAGCGCAGCGGCCGGCTGTCCACCGTGCCGCTCCAGGAGAAGGTCTCGCCCGACTCGGTCGCGCCCGTGAACGAGTAGGGGCTGTCGCCGCCGCCCTCGCTGCGGAAGGCGGAGAGCCGGATGGTGAGCGGCCCGAGCTCGGAGCGGAAGGCCGGCTTGCGGGTGTGGTCGGTGAAGGCCACCCGCGCCCCCTCGATGGCGAGCCGGCCGACGTAGACCCCCAGGCCGTCCTTCTTCGCCGCGGGCGCGGGCTTGGCCGCCGGCTGCGCGGCGGCGGGCTCGGAGGGCGGAAAGAGGTCCTGCACGTTCAGCGCCCCGTCGGGCTCGAGCGCCAGGCTCAGCGCCGGGCGGTCGAGCCGCACCTCGGCGAGGCCGATCTCGCGGTGCAGGAGCCGCAGCGGCGTGACCCGCACGTAGAGCGAGCCCCAGCCGGCGAGCAGCTCGCCGTCGTGGTCGCGCACCTCGAGGTCGCGGATCCGGACCGAGAGGGCGAAGGGGTTCACCTCCACCTTGCCCACCCGCACCTCGCGCTTCAGCGCCGCCGGCCCCTTCTCCAGGATCGCGTTCCGGATGAGCCGGGGCGCGAGGAGGAAGCCGAGGGCGGCGTAGAGCGCCACGAGGGCCGACAGCGTGAGGGCGGCGCGGACGAGCGGGCGGCGGAGGAGGGCGGCGGACATGGGGTGGCATCCTACTTCCGTTCGCCCGGCTCGTCCCCCAGCGCCGCCGCCAGCGTCTCCTCGAGGTAGCGGACCGCGAGCCCCACCGTCCGCCGCGCCCCCTCGGGCGTGCGCGCGAGGGGCGGCGCGACCTCCATCACGTCGCCGCCGCAGAGGGGGAACTCGCGCCCGAGCCGCCGGATCAGCTCCACCACGAACCCGGAGGGGAGCCCGTCCGGCTCCGGCGTCCCGGTGGCGTCCACCTCGGCGGCGTCGGTGCCGTCCACGTCGTTCGAGAGGTAGACCTGCCGCACGCCCGCCGCGCGCAGCCGCGCCACGACCCCGTCGAGGGCCGCCGCGGGGTCGGCGTTCACCTCCGCCGCCCAGAGCTGACGGACGCCGAACGACTCCCAGTGCGCCTTGGGCCGCGCCGAGGCCCGGACCCCCACCTGCACCAGCCGCCCGCCGCGGCCGAGGAGCTCGTTGGCGTGCCAGCTCCAGGTGGCGTAGCAGTACCGGACCCCGAGCCGCTCCTCGAGCAGGTCGGTGTGGGCGTCCACCTGGACCACGCCCAGGTCCGGCCGCGCCCCGGCGAGCGCCCGCACCACCGGCCAGGCGCAGGAGTGGTCGCCGCCGAGCGCCAGCACCGCCGCGCGCGGGTTCAGCTCGAGGACCCGCCGCAGCGCGCGCTCGGCGATCGAGAGCGGCGAGACCGGCAGCCCGGCCCGGACCTCGTCGGGCAGGTCCGGGTAGAGCGCGCGGCGGGTCCGTTCGAGCTGGGCCGCCGAGAGCATCTCGTCGTCGAGGAGCTGCGGCACCACGAACACGTCGCCGAGGTCCACCACCCCGGCCGCCGCGGCCCGCTCCGGCCAGTCGGGCCGCTCCTCGAGGAGCCGCTCGCGGATGGCCCGCGGCCCCACGTTGGAGCCGCGCAGGTAACCCGCGCCCACGTCGGAGGGGACGCCCAGCAGCACCGCCCGCGCGCCCGCCACCCGGTCGAGCGCCTCCCGCCAGCGCGCCTCGACCTCCTCGTCGCGGGCGGCGCGGTAGAGCCTGCGCTGCAGCGCGAGCTGCTCGGCGCGGCCGGTGGAGACGAGGTGGAGCCCGCCGCCCGCGGGGCGCAAGAGCCGCTGCAGCTCCTCGAGCGGGGACATGTGAGCGCTACCCGCGGAACCCCCGCACGAGCTCCACCAGCGTGCGGAGCGCCACCCCGGTGCCGCCCTTGCCGATGTAGCCGGCCTCCTTGCCGGAGAAGGACGGGCCGGCGATGTCGAGGTGCGCCCAGGGGGTCTCGCCGGCGAACTCGCGCAGGAACCAGGCGGCCGAGATGGCGCCGCCCCAGCGCTCGCCGGCGTTCTTGAGATCGGCGACGTCCGACTTGAGGTTCTCCTTCAGCGACTCGGTGAGGGGCATCCGCCACAGGTCCTCGCCGGCGTTGCGCGCCGCGGCCAGCACGCCCTCGATCACCGGGCCGTCGGGGCCGAAGGCGCCGGTGGTGGTGTGGCCGAGCGCCACCATGCAGGCGCCGGTCAGGGTGGCGACGTCCACCAGCGCCGCGGGCTTGAGGGTGTCGGCGGCCCAGGCGAGCACGTCTCCCAGCACCAGCCGCCCCTCGGCGTCGGTGTTGGTGATCTCGACCGTCTTGCCGTCGTAGGCGGTGAGGATGTCGGAGGGCTTGTAGGCGCGCCCGCCCGGCATGTTCTCGCAGGCGCCCACCAGCGCGTGCACCGGCTGGGCGGGGGCGAGGGCGGCGATCACCTTCATGGCGCCGAAGACCGCCGCGCTGCCGGCCATGTCGCTCTTCATGGTCACCATGCTCTCGGTCGGCTTGAGCGAGAGGCCGCCGGAGTCGAAGGTGATGGCCTTGCCGACGAGCACGATGGGCTTCTTCTTCGCGGCCGCGCCCTTCGGCACCCAGCTCATCTTCATGAGCCGCGGCTCCTCCGAGGAGCCGCGCGCCACCCCGAGGAACATCCCCATCTCGAGCGCGGCGATCTCCTTCGGCCCCTTCACCTCGAAGCCGAGCCCGGCCTCCTTGGCCAGCGCGCGGGCCGCGTCGGCGAGCAGCGCGGGGGTGCAGGCGAGCGGCGGCGCGTTCACGAGGTCGCGGGCCCAGCGGACGGCGTCGGCGATCTCCATCCCGAGCGTGACCAGCTCCTTCACGTCGGCGGCCCGCTCCTTGCCGGGCGCGAGCGCCAGCAGGAGCTGGGTGGGCGCGTCGGGCTTCTTCTCCTTCCGGGTGCGGTAGCGGTCGTACTGGTAGGCGCCGAGGAGGGTCCCCTCGGTCACCGCCCGCGCCACCAGGGCGGCGTCGCCGGGCAGGCTGGCGGCCGCGAAGGCGAACCGGTCGGAGGCGGTCTTGCGGGCGAGCCGCACCGCCTGGCCGGCCGCCATGCGGATGGGCTCGAAGCCGCGGCGCAGCAGCTGCTCCGGGGTCGGGCGCTTGCCCATGCCGATGAAGAGGATGCGGGCGGAGCGCATCTTGCCGAGCGTGTGGAGGAAGAGGCTCTGGTCGGGCCGGCCGACGAACCCCTCCTCGCGCGCCGCCGCGGCGACGTGCCCGCCGAGCTTGCGGTCGATGGCGACCAGCGGACCCTTGAGCCCGTCCGCCAGCTCCTCCTCGAAGACCGGCACGGCGAGGAGGTTCGACTCCAGCTCCAGCGCGGCGGCCCCCGTCAGCTCGACCTTGATCATCCCGTGACCTCCAGTGGACTGAGCCATCGAGCTTAACACCGCGCCAGAGGGGGCGCGCGTGGATTGGCGGGGGCGCGGAGGGGACGGCCGGGCGGCTCGCGCGGCGCCGAACGGCGCGATCCGGCAGGGGCTCAGGCGGCGCGGCGGCCCGGACCGGCGCCGGCCAGGACCGACTCGAGCCGCTCGGCCACGAGCTCCCAGCGGTAGAAGGCGGCCACCCGCTCGCGCCCGCGCCGGCCCATGGCGCGCGCGCCCTCGGGGTCCGAGAGCAGCTCCTCGAGCGCGTTCGCGAGCGCGGCCGGGTCGGCGGGCGGCACGAGCAGGCCGGTGAGCCCGTGCCGGACGATCTCCGGGACCGCCGCGAGGCGCGTGCCCACGCAGGGGAGCCCGCAGGCCATGGCGTCGAGGTAGGCGATGCCGAAGGGCTCCCGCAGGGTCGGCAGGGCGAAGACCGAGGCCTGCGCGCAGAGCGCCGGCAGCTCGTCGAAGCCGACGAAGCCGAGCTGGACCGCGCCCGGGGGGAGCCGCAGCCGCTGGCGCGGGCCGGCCACCAGCAGGCGCGCCGTCGGACGGCGGCGGCGGAGCCGGCGGAAGGCCTCCACCAGCACCGCGCCCCCCTTGCGCAGGAAGTCCACGCCGATGAACAGGATCGTCTCGCCGTCGTCCCGGCGCTCCACCTCGTCCGGGAAGACGTTCGCCCCGGCGCCGACCACGTGGACGCGCTCGCGGGCCACGCCGTAGTGGCGCACGAAGGAGGCGGCGGTGTGGGCGGAGAAGGAGCAGATCGCGGCGGCGCCCCGGTAGACGCGCCGCTCGCGCTCGAACCAGCCGGCGCCGTAGTCGGGCGGCGGCGGGAAGCGGGCCTCGCCGAAGCCGGGGCTCTCCTGCGCCAGCAGCCGGGTGTGGTCGCAGAGGAGCACGTACGGGAAGGGCGGGGGCGCGCCGGGCGCGAAGAGCGCGCCGTTCTGCAGCACCACGTCGGGCGCGGGGTCGAGCCCCTCGAGGAGCGCGCCGGCCCGCCGGGTGTGCTGGTCGAAGGCGTAGGTGGTGTTCCAGCGGTGCGACAGCGCCGCCGCGCCGAAGCGCGCCGCCGCGAGGGCCAGGTGGAGCGCCACCGGGGCGGTGATCCGCGGCCGGCGGGTGCGCGCGTCGCGCGGCTCGAGCGGCCCCATCGCGCAGAGGTCGGCGACGCGGTGGCCGCGCGCGGCCAGGGCCGCAATCACCTGCGGGGTCACGCCGCTCTGTCCGCCGTAGTTCACGTAAGCGATCTGCATGGGGCTTGGTCGAAAGCTGGTTCCCGCGCCCGTTGAACGGCAACTCCTTGATTTCACGGGCGGCCTGACGAGCAGGGCGGTGCTCGTTGCGACATCGACTCACATGCCCCCACGGGGGGCGGCTCCGGGCGTCCCGGACGGGGGACCGAAAGAGCGAGCCCCCCTGACCCCGCCTGGAGCGCGGCGCGGAGTGCGACCTGGGCAAGAGGGCGCGAGCGGGATGGCCCTCGCCGGCACGGCTGTGTACCCGCTCGCCTTCCCCTGAGAGAGTGCGAAGCGCGCCCGGGCCACCCCGAACGAGCGAGGCTCCGCCCGGGGTGCGGCCGTCCACGGCGCCGCTTGGAAACCTCCTGCCGTCCGGGCAGCCCCCGCGCCCCACGTCTGGTGCCCGGGCCCGTCCTCACGTGAGAGGGGTACGCCCGTCGCGGACCGGTGTCCGGCCTTCCAGGCGGGCGCGGGTCCTTCACCCAAGGAGCCCACCGCGTGGATCTCAAGCGAACCTGCCTGTTGCTCGCCCTGGCCGCCGCGCCGCTCGCGTCGCTCGCCGCCGACCACCCGCACCTCTTCTACGGAGGCGGCGACGTCGCCGGCCTGCAGGCCCGCGCCTCGGGGTCGCACAAGGCGATCGCCGACGAGCTCACCGGGGCGACCTCGCAGTTCTTCGGGACCACCGTCTCCACGAGCACCGTCGTCACCTGGCAGGACGGCCACACCCTCACCATGGGCGACGCGCGGGACATCGGGAACGCGCTGGTGGTCTTCGCGTTCGACTGGCAGCTCACGCAGGATCCGCAGACCCTCGCCCTCGCCAGGAGCTGGCTCACCACCGTCGCCTCCTGGGGCAGCTTCGACCTCGACGGCACGCACGACCTCGTGCAGGCCCACCTGCTCGCCGGGTCGGCGGTGGCCTACGACATCCTCTACGGCCAGCTCAGCTCGCAGGACCAGGCGACCGTCCGCGGGGCCCTGCTCCGCAACGCCGCCGACCTGATGGCGGCCGGCAAGGGCGGCGCCTGGTGGGAGGGGCAGCCGCTGCAGAACCACGACTGGATCAACCACGCCGCCATCGGCCTCGCCGGGCTGACGCTGCAGGGCGAGGCGGGCGCCGATCAGGCCGGCTCCTTCGTGGACTACGCCACCCAGAACGCGAAGCAGATCCAGGCCGCGGTGGCGCCCATCACCGACGGCACCTGGCACGAGGGCTTCAGCTACCTCTCCTACGGCTACCAGTGGCACCTGCCCTTCGTGGACGCGCTCAAGCGCGCCGGCGGGGCGGACCTCACCGACCTCGGCGTGCTGCGCGGCGCCGGGGCGGTGCGGGCGTACGCCCAGATCCCCGAGGACCCGACCACCTACGTGCTCACCAGCGGCGACTTCAGCTCCTTCATGCCCGACGAGGCGCTGCTGCCGCTGCGCTTCGCCGCCTCCCGCTACGGCGACGGGGTCGCCCAGGCGGCCGCCGATCGCTGGGCCGCCGGCGCGAAGCGCGCCTCCTACGCGCCCGAGATCAACCAGGCGGTCTTCGAGTTCCTCTTCTGGGATCCGTCGGTGAAGGCGACCGACCTCTCCACCCAGCCGCTCGACTGGTACGGCGGCGACCAGGGCTCGGTCGTGTTCCGCAGCAGCTTCGACAAGGGCGGGACCATCTTCGCCCTCAAGTGCGGCACCTTCGGCGGCCGCTCCGCCTGGCAGCGCGCCGCGGCGGGCGACATGAGCCTGGGCGGCCTCAACTTCAGCCACGACCACGCCGACGACTGCGGCTTCTACCTCTACGGCAACGGCGCCTGGCTCGCCCCGGAGGCGGAGGGCTACTTCATCGGCCACCCCGACTCCCCGGGCCCGGACGCCAACACCACCGCCTTCCACAACTCGCTGCTGGTGGACGGCCAGGGCCAGCTCGGCGAGGGCGTGCGCGCCAACGGCGACGACGCCTCCCGCTACTCCTGGTTCGGCCAGCGCGAGGGCAAGATCTCCTTCCACGGCTCCTCGGACCACTTCGCCTACGCCACCGGCGACGGGACGAAGCTCTACGACCCGGCCAAGGGGCTCACCCGCTGGGACCGGCACACGCTCTTCCTCGACCGCAAGTACGTGGTGATCCGCGACGTGGTCGAGGCCTCCCAGGCCCACGACTTCGGCTGGCTCTCGCACTTCACCACCGGGGCGGGCCAGGACGGCAGCTGGATCCACGGCACCGGCCAGAACGGCCAGGACCTCGGCGTCGCGGTGGTGGCGCCGGCCGGGGCGACCATGAGCTTCGACACCCAGACGCCGGTGCACGGCGACAACTTCGACCAGAGCGGCAGCTTCGCGGTGGCGACCGTGCACCCGCCCGCCCCGACCGCGGCGACCACCTTCCTCACCGCGCTCGTGCCGGTGTCCGACGGCGGCTGGAGCTCGCGCCCCCAGGTGGCGGCGCTCGACTCCTCGCAGGCCGACGCCGGCCTGGTCCTCACCGACGGCGGCCTCAAGGCGGTGGCGATCTTCGGCGGCGACGCCGGGGGCTTCCAGCTCACCGGGACCGCCGGCGTGGTCGAGTTCCAGAACGGCGCGCCCAGCCGCGCCGTGCTGGTGGACGGGCAGAAGCTCGCCGACGGCCAGCACGTCTACGTGCAGCAGGCCAGCGGCGGCTCGCACATGCTCGAGGCGGAAGGGCTCTCCACGGACACCGTCTCCATCTCGGGCGACCAGCTCGGCGCGGCCACCTTCTACGCGCCGCAGGCGACCCACGTGCACTGGTACGGGCAGGACGTCCCCTTCCAGAGGCAGGGCGAGACCGTGTCGGTCCAGTTCTCGCCGCCGCTCACCGGGGCCCTGGTGGCCGGCAGCGCGGGGGCGGGCGCGAGCGCGTCGGTGGCCAGCGCCGGCGCGGGCGGTACCCAGAGCGGCGGCTGCTCGGCGGGCGGCTCCGGCCTCCTCTCCGGGATTCCCATCTTCGCCGCCGCCTGGCTGCGCCGCCGCCGCGCCGCGAAGAGGGCGGCCGCCCGCGCCGCGCGCGAGCGGGAGGGGGCG
>JAJXVM010000138.1 GCA_021782135.1 Myxococcales bacterium
GCCAAGCCCGCCGTCGCGGCCGCCGCCAAGCCCGCGGTCACGGTCGCCGAGGCCAAGCCGGCGGAGGCGCACAGGGCCGCCGCCGCGGCCGCCGCGCCCGAGGCGGCGACGCGGGAGGCGCCCGTCGCGCCGATCGCGCCCGCCGCCAAGCCCACCCCGGAGGTCAAGCCGTGATCCTGCGCCGCGTCCTCGCCTGGGCGGTCGCCGCCGCCTTCCTCATCGCCTTCGTGGTGCTGGTGACGAACCGCATCGTCGTCCCCATGGCCCCCACCGGACAGGAGCAGGTCGCGGGGGCGCTCACCGCCTTCGACCTCTCCTTCTACCTGCTCGCGGCCATGGCCTTCATCGGCGCCTTCGGCGTGGCGCTCTCGAAGAACGTGCTCCACAGCGCCATCGGGCTGCTCGTCGCCCTCCTCGGCGCCGGCGCGCTCTACGTGCTCCTCTCGGCCGACTTCGTCGCCGTCGCGCAGCTGCTCGTCTACGTGGGCGGCGTCCTCGTCCTGGTGCTCTTCGCGGTGATGCTGACCGCCCGCATCAGCGACGTGAACGTCTCGAACGTCAGCTTCGGCGTCTGGGGCGGCCTCGCCCTCTTCTTCGCCACCGCCCCGGTCCTCTGCTTCGTGGCCGTGAAGACGCCCTGGCAGCTGCTGCCCCACCCCGACCTGGCGCCCACCACCGAGGCCATCGGCAACGAGTTCCTGGGCCGCTTCCTGCTCCCCTTCGAGGTCGCCTCGCTGGTGCTCCTCGCCACCCTGGTCGGCGCCGTGGTCATCGCGCGCAAGGAGACGCGGCCCGAGTAGCCGCGGAGGAACCATGCACGTCTCGCTGGCTCATTTCCTGGTGGTCGGAGCGCTGCTGTTCTGCTTCGGCCTGGTCACGGTGGCCACCCGGCGCAACGGCGTCGGCGTGCTGATGGGCGTCGAGCTCATCCTGAACGCCGCCAACCTCAACCTCGTCGCCTTCAACCACTACGTGGTCGGCGGCGTCTCCGGACAGGTCTTCGCCCTGTTCGTCATCGTGCTGGCGGCGGCGGAGGCGGCGGTCGGTCTCGCCATCGTCCTCGCCATCTTCCAGACCTTCAAGTCGATCGACGTCCGCGCCGCGGACGCGCTCCGAGAGTGACGATGGAACACGCGACGCGAGAGCTGGCCCCCATCCTCGTCCACCAGGTGAGCTATCTCTGGCTCATCCCGGCCTTCCCGCTGCTCGGCTCGGTCATCAACGCCCTCTTCGGCTGGCAGTTCGAGCGGGCGGGCAAGAAGAAGCTCGTCCACGTCGTCGCCATCGGCGCGATGGTCTGCGCGCTCGCGGTGGCGGTCCGGGCCTTCCTGCAGATGTACGGCATGGACGCCGAGCACCGGTTCCTGCAGGACACCCTCTGGAACCTGCTGACCGCCGGCCGCCTCACGGTGGACCTGGCGTTCGCGCTCGATCCGCTGTCGATGATGATGGTCCTCATCATCACCTTCATCGGCACGCTCATCCACGTCTTCTCCGTCGGCTACATGTGGGATGACGTCGAGGCCTACTGGCGCTTCTTCACCTGGCTCAACCTCTTCGTCTTCTCGATGCTCCTCCTCGTCATGGGGGACAACTTCGCCGTCATGTTCTTCGGCTGGGAGGGCGTGGGGCTCTGCTCCTACGGCCTCATCAGCTACTACTACAAGGACAAGGAGAAGGCCGTCGCCGGCATGAAGGCCTTCATCGCCAACCGCTTCGGCGACTTCGGCTTCATCGTCGGCATGCTGCTCCTGTTCTGGGGCCTGGGCGGCGGCTGGGGGGCGATGCTCGGCGCCCGCGGCGCGGCCTACGAGCCGACCGGCTCGATGAACACCGTGGCCAGCGCCTCCACCGCCAGCGAGTCGAAGGCGCTGGCCCCGCAGGTCGAGGTCGGCGAGGGCAAGGTCGTCAAGATCGGCCCGACCCTCAACTTCCGCGAGCTGCGCGATCAGGTCGTCATCGAGAAGACCGGGGTGATGGAGCACCTCAAGGAGCAGAAGCTCTGGGGCATCGGGCTGCTGGCCCTCATCGGCGTCTTCCTGTTCGTCGGCGCCATGGGCAAGAGCGCCCAGATCCCCCTCTACGTCTGGCTCCCGGACGCCATGGCCGGCCCGACGCCGGTGTCGGCCCTCATCCACGCCGCCACCATGGTCACCGCCGGCGTCTACATGGTGGCCCGCCTCAACTTCCTGTTCGCGCTCGCCCCGTCGGCCATGGGCTGGGTGGCGCTCATCGGCGCGGTCACCGCGATCTTCGCGGCCTCCATCGGCTTCTTCCAGTACGACATCAAGAAGGTCCTCGCCTACTCCACCGTCTCCCAACTCGGCTTCATGTTCATCGGCGTCGGCGTGGGCGCCTACTGGGCCGGCACCTACCACCTGCTCACCCACGCCTTCTTCAAGGCGACCCTGTTCCTCGGGTCGGGCTCGGTGATCCTGGGCTGCCATCACGAGCAGGACATGCGGAAGATGGGCGGGCTCTCGAAGTACATGCCCGTCACCCGCTGGACCTACCTCATCGCCTGCTGGGCCATCGCCGGCTTCCCGTGGGCCAGCGGCTTCTACTCGAAGGACGAGATCCTCTGGAAGGCGTACACCGCGCGCCACCTCGAGCTCTTCGGGGTCGCCACCCCGTGGCTCGGGCCGGTCATCTACCTCGTCGGCATCATCGCCGCGACCGGCACCGCCTTCTACATGTTCCGCAGCTACTACATGACCTTCAGCGGAACCTACCGCGGCGGCGCGGGCCACCACGACGAGCACGACGAGGATCCGCACGCCGCGCTCGCCGCCCCCCACCACGCCACCAGCGCCCACCCGCGGGACGGCGCGATGCACGCCATCGCCAAGGCGCAGGAAGAGGCGGCCCACGTCGCCCACGGTCACGACGCCCACGGTCACGCGGCGCACGACGACCACGCCGGCCACGGGCACCACGGCGGCACGCCGCACGAGTCGCCGCTCAGCATCACCTTCGTCCTCACGGTGCTCGCCGCCGGCGCGGTGCTGGTCTCGCTGCTCGGGATCCCGACCGCCTGGACGCACGCGGCGCCCATCCTCGAGCACTGGCTCGAGCCGGTGCTGGTGGCCGAGGTGCCCTTCGCCGAGAAGCCGCAGTGGATGGAGTTCCTCTTCCAGGCCATCGGCGTCGGCGCCGGCGTCGTCGGCTGGGCCGCCGCCCGCGCCCTCTACAAGGACGACGCCCAGCACGAGGCGCTCGAGGCGTTCAAGCAGCGCTTCTTCGCCGCCTGGACCGTCGTCTACAACAAGTACTACGTCGACGAGGCCTACCAGAAGGTGGTGCTCGCCCCCGCGCTCGCCTTCGCCCGCCTGATGAGCTGGATCGACAGCAACGTGATCGACTGGCTCGTGAACGCCGCCGGCGCGGTCACGCGGCTGGTGGCCAACTTCGACGGCCTCATCGACAAGTACCTGGTGGACGGCGCCGTCACCGCCGTCGCCAACCTGACCCTGGAGTCCGGTCGCGGCCTGCGCCGGTTCCAGACCGGCCGGGTGCAGACCTACCTCTACGGCATCATGGCCGGCGCCCTGGTCCTGGTGCTCTTCAACTTCGTCATCCGGTAGCCGCGAGGAGCGATACGCACATGTTCAGCGAACAGACCGTCCTCACCTGGGCCACCTTCGTGCCCGTCGCCGGCTCCGCGCTCATCGCGGTGCTGATGATCGCCCGCGCCTTCGGCGCCCTCGAGAAGCGCGCCGTCGACGAGGCGTCGCGCGCCATCGCCCTCGTCGCCTCCGGCCTCTCGCTGGTGGCCGCGATCGCCGCCTGGCGCATGTACGACCCGCACGCCCCCGGCCTGGTCGTCGCCGGCAAGGCGACCGGCGTGCAGCTCGTCCACCACTTCGTCTGGATCCGCCAGTTCAACGTCGACTACTTCGTCGGCGCCGACGGCCTCTCCATCTCGCTCGTCCTCCTCTCCGGCCTCATCAGCTTCGTCGCCACCATCGCCTCCATGCCCTGGTGGACCAGCGACAAGGCCAAGCACCTCGCCGGCATGGAGGACGACGGCCACGAGGATCCGCACCACCCCAAGCACTTCTCCGTGCGGATGGTGCCGGGCTACATGGCCCTGCTGCTCCTGCTCCAGACCGGCATGATGGGGACCTTCGTCGCCCTCGACATGTTCCTCTTCTACTGCTTCTGGGAGGTCATGCTCCTGCCGATGTACTTCCTCATCGGCATCTGGGGCGGTCCGCGCAAGGAGTACGCGGCCATCAAGTTCTTCCTCTACACGCTGGCGGGCTCGGTGCTCATGCTGCTCGCCATCATCGCCCTCTACTACCAGAGCCACGCGGCGCCGCTCGGCGACGGCTCGATGTCGAACCTGCACACCTTCAACCTGCTCGAGCTGGCCGCCCAGGGCCAGGCGGGCGTGTTCCAGGCCGCCGCCCCCATCCTCGGCTTCGGCTTCACCAAGATCGTCTTCGTGGCGCTCTTCATCGGGTTCGCCATCAAGATCCCGATGTTCCCCTTCCACACCTGGTTGCCCGACGCGCACGTCGAGGCCCCCACGCCCATCTCGGTCATCCTGGCGGGCGTGCTCCTGAAGATGGGCATCTACGGCATCCTGCGCTTCAACTTCGGGCTGCTGCCGGACGCCACCCGCTGGGCCGCCAACGCGATGGCGGTCTTCGGGACCATCAACATCGTCTACGCCGCGTTCGTCTGCCTGGCGCAGAAGGACCTCAAGAAGCTCATCGCCTACTCGTCGGTGTCGCACATGGGCTTCAGCCTGCTCGGGATGGCGTCCCTCACCCCGGCCGGCATCTCCGGCGCGGTGATGAACCTCTTCACCCACGGCATCATCAGCCCGATGCTGTTCCTCATCGTGGGCGTGATCTACGACCGCGCCCACCACCGCGAGATCGAGCGCTTCGGCGGCCTCGCCCAGGCGCTCCCCGAGTACACCGCCATCATGGGGCTTGCCTTCTTCGCCTCGCTCGGCCTCCCCGGCCTGTGCGGCTTCGTCTCCGAGTTCATGGTGTTCTCCGGCGCCTTCCCGGTCTTCATGACCTACACCATCATCTCGGCCACCAGCGTCATCCTGACCGCCGCCTACTACCTGTGGGCCATCCACCGGATGTTCCTCGGCAAGCTCAACGAGGCCTACCGCGGCTTCCCGGACCTCGCCTGGCGCGAGCGCATGAGCCTCTACCCGCTCGGCGTCATCGCCATCGTGCTCGGCTTCTACCCGCAGGCGGTCCTCGGGGTCATCAACGGCACGCTCCACTCGCTCGCGGCGAGCATCCGGCTCTAGGCCGAGGAGGCCAAGGGACACGCGATGGACTACCTCCCCTTCATCCAGGAAAACCTCCGCAGCACCGCCTGGTTCAGGCCCGAACTGGCCCTGACCTTCGGCGCGGTGCTGCTGTTCCTGCTGGACCTCGTCTGGCGCGATGCGGCCACCCGCGTCTCGCGGCTCTCCGCGGCCACGCTCGTGGTGCTGGGCGTGGCGGCGGCGCTGCTGGCCGTGCAGCCCGCCGACGCGCAGATGCTCTTCAACGGAATGATCGCCAACGACGCCCTGTCGATCTTCTTCAAGTGGCTCTTCCTCGCCGCGGCGGCGCTCACGGTGATCATCTCCGCCCAGGCGAAGGACATCCGGCCCGAGCGCTCCGGCGAGTTCCAGGCCATCCTGCTCACGGTGGTGCTCGGCCTGTTCCTCATGGCCTCGTCCGCCAACCTGCTCATGATCTACCTGTCGCTCGAGCTGGTCTCGATCGGCAGCTACATCCTGACCGGCTTCAAGAAGGGCGACCGCAAGGCGGTGGAGGCCTCGCTGAAGTACGTCATCTACGGCGGGGTCGCCTCCGGGGTGATGCTCTTCGGGATGAGCTACCTCTACGGCCTCACCGGCACGGCCGACCTGCCCGAGATGGCGCGCCGCATCGGCACGCTGTCGCAGACCATGGCGCAGGCGCAGGCGATGGGCGGCCAGGCGGCGATCCGCCTCACCCTGATCCTCGCGGTGATCTTCGTGCTCGCGGGCATCGGCTACAAGGTCGCCGCGGTGCCCTGGCACATGTGGTGCCCCGACGTGTACGAGGGCGCGCCCACGCCGTTCACGGGCTTCCTCTCGGTGGGCCCCAAGGCGGCCGGGTTCGCGGTGGCGCTGCGGTTCTTCTACGGCGCCTTCGCCGCGCAGCCCGGGACGCCGCTCTTCGACGCCCAGGGGCTCGGCGCCGCGGTGGCCGGGATCCCCTGGCCCGCGGTCATCGGGGTGGTCGCCGCCATCACCATGACCCTCGGCAACTTCACCGCCCTGGGACAGACCAACCTCAAGCGCCTCCTCGCGTACAGCTCCATCGCCCACGCGGGCTACACGCTCATGGGGCTCTCCGCCCTGTCGAAGACCGGCATGCAGAGCGTCATGATCTACATGTCGATCTACCTGATCATGAACCTCGGGGCCTTCCTCGCGGTCATCGTGGTGGCCCAGACCACCGGGTCGGAGTCGATCTACGAGTACCGCGGGCTGGGCAAGCGGGCGCCGCTCGCCGCCACGGCCTTCGCGGTGTTCCTCTTCTCGCTCACCGGGATCCCGCCGTTCGCCGGCTTCATCGGGAAGTACTACCTGTTCCTGGCGGTGCTGGAGCGGGCCAGCGGCCCGGCCGGCAACTGGTGGATGGCCCTCGCCATCTGCGGCGCCCTCAACTCGGCGGTGTCGCTCTACTACTACGCGCGGGTGCTCAAGGCGATGTTCCTCGAGTCGCCCTACCGCGACGAGCCGATGGGGGCCGCCATCGGCCACCGGATGCTCCTCGGCGCCTTCTCGGCGGCGGTGCTGGTGTTCGGCGTCGCCCCGGGGCTCCTGGTGCAGTGGACCGAGCGCTCGCTGCAGCTGTTCCGCGGGTAGCGGCCAGGGCGGAGCGAACGCACCGAGGGGCGGGCCGCGAGGTCCGCCCCTCTTCTCTTTTGAGCGACCGGGGAACCGCCGGCGGGCCAGGAAGCGGCCGCCCGCCCTCTCCTCCGGGGCCGGGGCCTGCTACTCCGAGACGGGCTCGGGCGCCGGCGCGCCCTGGGCGCCGCCCAGCTGCACGAGCCCGATCTGGCCGGCCACGTCCGGCTTGAAGGCGAGCTCCGCGAGCTTCGCCTGCCGGTAGACGTCGAGCATCTTCTCCTGCCCCTGCCGCCAGACCGAGACCATGGTGCAACTCTCGGAGTGGCCGCAGGCGTCGTCGCCGTCGAGGCACACGTTGAGGGCGATCGGCCCCTCCACCGCCTCGATGACGTCGAGGAAGCTGATCTCGGCGGCGTCCCGGGCGAGGCAGTAGCCCCCGTGCGGACCGCGCGTGCTCTTCACGAGGTGCTCGTCCACCAGGGTCTTCAGGATCTTTGCCAGGAAGTCCTCGGGGACGCACATCTGACGGGCGATCTCGCGAAAGGGCACCACCGAGCCCTTCTGGATCGAGGACAGGTAGATCATCGCCCGCAGGCCGTAGTCGATCTTTCGAGAGATTCGGAGTACGTGCTGCATGGCGGCCCTTTCCCCAGGTGTTCCGCTATCATAACAGAGGGAGGCCGCCCGTTCATGTCCGACGCTGGAACCGCCATCGACCTCCACTCCCATTCCACCGCCTCGGACGGCGAGTTCGCGCCGGCGGAGGTGGCCGCCCGGGCGGCCGCCGGGGGGCTGGCGGTCTGGGCCCTGTGCGACCACGACTCGGTCGCCGGCCTCCCGGCGGCGGCCGAGGCGGCCGCGGCGAAGGGGCTGCGCTTCGTCCCGGGCATCGAGCTCTCGGTCCACCTCGAGCGGCGCGAGGTCCACCTCCTCGGCCACTTCGTCGATCCGGCCTCCCCCACCCTGCGCGGCTTCGAGGACCTGCTCGCCGAGAAGCGGCGCATGCGCATGGGCGAGATCATCGCCAAGCTGGCCCGGCTCGGCGTCGCGCTCCAGCCGGAGCAGGTCGAGAAGTTCAGCGGCGGCAAGATGCTCGGCCGGCCTCACGTGGCGCGCGCGCTGGTGGAGACCGGCCTGGTCGCGACCGTGAAGGAGGCCTTCGATCGCTTCCTCGGCGAGGGCAAGCCGGCCTACGTGGGCCGCTACCGCCTCCCGGCGGAGGACGCCATCCGCATGGTGCACGAGGCCGGGGGCACCGCCACCATCGCCCACCCGGGCGTCAACCGGCTGGAGAAGCCCGAGCTGGCGCGGCTGGCGCGGGCGGGGCTCGACGGCCTCGAGATCTACCACTGCGACCACAACCCGTCGGTCCGGGCCAAGTACCTGCGCTGCGCGGGGGAGCTCTCGCTCGTCCCCACCGCCGGCTCGGACTTCCACGGCCCGGCCATCACGCCCGACCGGCGCTTCGGCGCGGTGACCATGAGCCCGGCGGAGCTGGCGGCGCTCGAGGCGCGGCGGCCGTAGCGGCCCGCCGCCCCGCGCCCGCGCGCCTTGACGCCCCGGCGCCCGAGCCGCTAACTTCCGCGGCCCATATGGCCCAGAAGACCGCGAAGCAGCTCCGCAAGCAGTACCTCTCCCGGCCGCCGGTCGAGCCGATGAAGCTCACCCCCGGCATGAGCGTCGAGGACCTGGTCGGCGTCTACCGCAAGGCCGGCGCGTTCAACGGCGGGCGGCTCGCCGAGGCCTGCGACCTGTTCGGCCGCATGATCGACTCCGGCGCGACCATCGCCCTCACGGTCACGGGCGCCATGACCCCGGCCGGCA
>JAJXVM010000139.1 GCA_021782135.1 Myxococcales bacterium
CCGCCGGCGGCGCCGCGCTCGCCTACCCGCCCGGCCTGCGCGCGCTCCGGCGGCTCATCGCGCAGCGGGCCGTGGCGGCGGGCTGCTCGCTCGGGGAGGACGACCTGCTCGTCACCGCCGGCGCCACCGAGGCGATCCAGCTCGCGCTCCTCGCCGTGACCAACCGCGGCGACACCGTCGCCGTGGAGTCCCCCTGCTACTACGGCACGCTCCTCGCGCTCGAGGCGCTCGGGCTGCGGGTGCTGGAGGTGCCCTGCCACCCCGAGACCGGCATGGACGTGGACGCGCTCGCGCGGCGGCTCGACCTGCACCGGGTGGCGGCGGTGCTGGCGGTGCCCAGCTTCAGCAACCCGCTCGGCGGCAGCATGCCCGACGACGAGAAGGAGCGGCTGGTGCGGCTCCTCTCCGCGCGCGCCATCCCGCTCGTCGAGGACGACGTCTACGGCGACCTCGCCTTCGGACCGTCCCGCCCCCGGCCCGCGAAGGCCTTCGACCTCGACGGCACCGTCCTCTACTGCGGCTCCTTCTCCAAGACCCTCGCGCCCGGGTACCGCGTCGGCTGGATCGCCGGGGGGCGCTGGCGCGAGCGCGTCGAGGTGCTCAAGTTTGCCACCAGCATCGCCACCAACACCCCGGCGCAGCTCGCGCTGGTGCAGTTCCTCGCCGACGGCGGCTACGATCGCCACCTGCGCACCCTGCGCGCGCGGCTGGAGCGGAACGCGGCCCGGGTCGGGGCGGCGGTGGCGGCCTCCTTCCCCGCGGGCACGCGGGTCTCGCGGCCGCGGGGCGGCTGCTTCCTGTGGGTGGAGCTGCCGCCGGAGGTGGACGCCCTGGCGCTCCACGCGCGGGCGCGGCAGGCCGGCGTGGCCCTCGCCCCGGGCCACGTCTTCTCGGCGGCGCACGTCCACGCGAGCTGCATCCGCTTCTCCTGCGGCGAGCCGTGGAGCGGCCGGATCGAGGGGGCGGTGCGGCTGGTGGGGCGGCTGGCCGGCCAGCTCGCCGGCGCGGCGCGCGCCGGGTGAGGCGATCCGCTCAGGCGCGCGGCTCGAAGACCAGCCGCAGCCCGAGCCCGACGAAGATGGCGCCGGTGGCCCGATCGAGCCCCTGCGCGAGGCGCGGCCGGGCGTCGAGCGCCCGCCGCACCTGTCCGGCCCCGAGCCCCACCAGCGCGTTCACCAGCGTGCCGGTCGCGCAGAAGGTGAGGCCGAGCACCACGAACTGGAGCGGGACCCGCCCCCGGCCCACCTCCACGAACTGCGGGACGAAGGCCAGGAAGAAGATGGCGACCTTCGGGTTGAGGACGTTGGTGACGAGGGCCCGCCGGAACACCCGCTCGTCGGGGGGAGCCAGGCCGGGGCCGGCGGCCAGCCCCGCCGGCGCGACCAGCGCCTTCACGCCGAGGTAGACGAGGTACGCGGCGCCCGCCCACTTCACGAGCGTGAAGGCCGCCGCCGAGGAGACGAGCAGGGCCGAGAGGCCGGTGGCCGCGGCGCAGGTGTGGACGGCGCACCCGGCTCCCACGCCGCAGGCCGCGAGCACGCCCCCCTTGCGCCCGGCCCGAGAGCCGGTGGCGAGGACGTAGAGCATGTCGGGGCCGGGGGTGACGTTGAGCGCCAGGCCGGCGAGGAGGAAGGGGAAGAACAGGTGAGGGGAAACGATCACGCGAGCGGCTCCGGGAGAGCCACTCGTACCACGAGCGCCCCGAGAGATCAGCCGCGCGGGCGGTCACCGGGCCGTGAGCTCCTTGCGGATCTCGAGGAAGTCGCTCGCCATGTCGTACGCCTGCCGCGCGTTGGCCTTCGACTCCACGCCCGGGTTGCGGCCTTCGGCGTAGCGCCCGGTGATGATGGCCTGCATGAACATGACCGCGAGCTCGTCGCGGATGTCCCACTCCACCTCGGTCCTGGTCGGCATGGCGGCTCCTTCGGGTCGAACGGGCTGGCTCGCGGATCTATAATTCGCGCCCCGCGGGTCCACGACCGCGCCGCTGGGGCGGCGCGGAGGACGTGCTCCCGCGAGATCTCCCGGCACCGCCGCCCCCTCGAACGACCGCTCCCATGACGAACGACCGCCTCCCGCCCTCGCGGCTCGCCGCGCGCATGCGCGCCATCGAGCCCTTCCACGCCATGGACGTGCTCTCCCGCGCGCGCGAGCTGGAGCGCCAGGGACGCTCCATCGTCCACATGGAGGTCGGCGAGCCCGACTTCCCGACCCCGCGGCCGGTGCTCGACGCCGCGGCCCGGGCGCTGGCCGGCGGGAGCCTCCCCTACACCGAGGGGCTGGGGCTCCGGCCGCTGCGCGAGGCCATCGCGCGCTTCTACCGGACCCGCCACGGCCTGGAGGTGTCGCCGGAGCGGGTGGTGGTGACCGCCGGCGGCTCGGGGGCGCTGCTCCTCGCCATGGGGGTGCTGGTCGAGCCGGGCGAGGAGGTGCTCATGGCCGACCCCTCCTACCCCTGCAACCGGCAGTTCGTCCGGGTCATGGGGGGCGAGCCGCGCTGCCTCCCGGTGGGGCCGGAGACGCGCTGGCAGCCCACGGCCGAGCTGCTGGAGCGCCACTGGACGGCGCGGACCGCCGCGGCGCTGGTGGCCTCGCCGGCCAACCCCACCGGCACCCTGATCGAGCCCGCCGAGCTGGCGCGGATCGCGGCGCTGACCGAGGCCCGCGGCGGCGCGCTGGTGGTGGACGAGATCTACCACGGGCTCACCTACGGGCTCGACGCGCGCACCGCGCTCGAGCTGCCGGGCCGGGTCTTCGTGGTGAACAGCTTCTCCAAGTACTTCGACATGACCGGCTGGCGGCTGGGCTGGCTGGTGGCGCCGCCGGAGTACGTCCGCGAGCTCGAGAAGCTGCAGCAGAACCTCTACATCTGCCCCTCCCACCTGGCGCAGCGGGCGGCGCTGGCGGCCTTCGAGCCGGCCACCCTCGAGGTGCTGGAGGCGCGGCGGGGCGAGCTGCGGGCGCGGCGCGACTTCCTCCTGCCGGCCCTGCGGGAGCTGGGTTTCGAGCTGCCGCTCGTGCCCGAGGGGGCGTTCTACCTCTACGCCGGCTGCGGGCGCCTGGCGGAGGACAGCTTCGCCTTCGCGCTCGAGATCCTGGAGCGGGCCGGGGTGGCGCTCACGCCCGGCCTCGACTTCGGGCGGCACCAGCCGGAGCGCCACCTGCGGGTCTCGTACACCACCTCGATGGAGCAGCTGCGGGTCGCGGTGGAGCGGCTGCGCGGGTTCCTGGCGGCGCGGTAGGGCGCCGGGGAGGGGCGACCCGGAAGCGGCATCCGTGATAACGGATGTCAATTCCGTTACACCCTGGGCGAATCAACGCACATCCGCTTGACGGGAGGGGTGTCCGTTATGCAGGATACGTCCATTCCCCAGACAGGAAGGACGCACCCGACATGAAGTCCGCACTCCGCACCCTCATCGCCGCCGTCGCGCTCGCCGCCTTCGGCTTCGCCCCCCGCGCCCGCGCCGCCGAGACCATCAAGCTCGGCGTGGAGAACGGGCCGCACGCCGAGATCGCCGAGCTGGTGAAGAAGATCGTCGCCAAGCAGGGGATCGACCTCAAGGTCTTCGAGATCTCCGACTACGCCCAGGAGAACCCGGCCCTGGCCGCCGGCGACCTCGACATCAACTCCTTCCAGCACCAGCCCTACCTCGACCAGCAGGTGAAGGACCGCGGCTACCCGATCGTCAGCGTGGCCCGCACCATCGTCTTCCCGATCGGCCTCTACTCGAAGAAGGTGAAGTCGCTCGACCAGCTCCCCAAGGGCGCGCGGATCGCGATCCCGAACGACCCGACCAACGGCGGTCGCGGCCTGCTGCTGCTGCAGTCGAAGGGGCTCATCAAGCTCAAGCCCGGGAGCGGGCTCAGCCCGACGCCGGGGGACATCGCCCAGAACCCGAAGAAGCTCAAGATCATCGAGGCCGACGCCGCCCAGCTGCCGCACCTGCTGCCGGACGTGGACGCCGCCATCATCAACACCAACTACGCCATCCAGGGGAAGCTCGACCCGGCCAAGGACGCCATCGCCCGCGAGTCGGCCGACTCGCCGTACGTGAACGTGCTCGTGGTCCGCAAGGCCGACCAGGAGAAGCCCTGGGTGAAGAAGCTCGTCGCCGCCTACCACTCGGCGGAGGTGAAGAGCTGGATCCTGAAGAAGTACCCGGGCGTCGTGGTGCCCGGCTTCTAGACACCCGCGCGGCGCGGCCCGCCTCCTCCCCGCCCGCCCCGGCCCCGCGCCGGCGGCGGGCGGCGCGCTTTCACCGGAGGCCGGCTACCGCTGCCGCTGCCGCACCCGCCGCCGGTCGAGCCGCATCGCCAGCCGGTCGCCCGCGCTCTGCAGCCCCTGGACGAGCACCACCAGCACCACCACCACGGCCAGCATCACGTCCGGCTGGAAGCGCTGGTAGCCGTAGCGGATGCCGAGGTCGCCGAGGCCGCCGCCGCCCACCGCGCCCGCCATCGCCGAGTAGCCGACCAGCGTCACCACGGTGATGGTGAACGCCGCCACCAGGCCCGGCATCGCCTCGGGGACGAGCACCTTCCAGACGATCTGGCGCGGCGAGGCGCCCATCGACTGCGCCGCCTCGACCAGCCCGTGGTCCACCTCGCGCAGCGCCGCCTCGGCGAGCCGGGCCACGTACGGGACGGCGCCCACCGTGAGCGGCACGATGGCCGCCGCGGTGCCGAGCGAGGTCCCGACCACCAGCCGCGTGAACGGGATGATGGCCACGAGGAGGATGATGAACGGCACCGAGCGGCCGGCGTTGACCACCGCCCCGAGCACGCGGTTGAGCGGCGCGTTCTCGAGGATCTGCCCGCGCCCGGTCACGTGGAGGAGCACGCCCAGCGGCAGCCCGGCGAGCGCCGAGAGGACCGACGAGACCCCCACCATGAGGAGGGTCTCGAGGAGCGCGTCCCAGAGCAGCTCAAGCATCTCCGGCGACATGGCCCAGGACCTCCGCTCCGAGGTGGTTGCTGCGGATGTAGTCGAGGGCCGCGGCGATGGCCTCGTCGGAGCCGATGGCCTCGACGAGGAGGTTCCCGTACGGCGCCTCCTGGATGTACTCGATGCTGCCCTGAAGGATGTTGAGGAGCACGTCGTAGCGGCGCACCACCTCGGAGATGATGGGGTCGTGCGCGCGGGCGCCGGTGAAGATCACGCGGATGACCGGGTTGCCGCGCCCCGGCGCGCCGGCCTCGAGCCGCGCGCGCAGCCGCGCCGGCAAGGCCCGGTCGACGACGTCCTCGAGGAAGCGGCGGGTCACCTCCGCCTTCGGCGCGGTGAAGACGTCGAAGACCCTGCCCTCCTCGACGATCTCGCCCCGGTCGAGCACCGCCACCCGGTCGCAGATCTCCTTGATGACCGCCATCTCGTGGGTGATGAGCGCGATGGTGAGCCCCAGCTTGCGGTTGATGTCCTTGAGGAGCGCCAGGATCGAGCGGGTGGTCTCCGGGTCGAGCGCCGAGGTGGCCTCGTCGCAGAGGAGCACCTCCGGGCGCGAGGCGAGGGCCCGGGCGATGCCCACCCGCTGCTTCTCGCCGCCGGAGAGCTCCGAGGGGTAGCGGCCGAGCTTGCCCGAGAGCCCCACCAGCTCGAGCAGCGGCAGCGCCGCCGCGCGGATGGCGTCCCGCTTCTCGCCGGCCAGCTCGAGCGGCAGGGCCACGTTCTCGAGGACGGTGCGCGAGGAGAGCAGGTTGAAGTGCTGGAAGATCATGCCGATGCGCCGGCGGGCGGCCCGGAGCTCGGCGCCCCGCAGCGCGGTCACGTCCTGGCCGGCCACGAGCACCCGGCCCGAGGTGGCCTGCTCGAGCTGGTTCACGCAGCGGATGAGGGTGCTCTTGCCGGCGCCGCTCCGGCCGATGATCCCGAAGATCTCCCCGCGCCGGACGCTGAGCGAGATCCCCTTGAGCACCGGGACCGGGCCGGCCGCGGCCGGGAAGGTCTTCACCAGCCGCTCGACCCGGATCATCTCCGGCTGCTGCTCCGCTCCCGTCATCGCCGCACCCGCTGCAGGAACTGCCGGGTCCGCTCCTCGCGCGTGCGCTCGAAGACCTCGGCCGGCGTGCCCTCTTCCACGATGCGCCCGTCGTCCATGAAGGCCACCTTGCTGGCCACCTCCCGGGCGAAGCTCATCTCGTGCGTCACCACCACCATCGTCATGCCTTCCCGGGCCAGCCCCTTCATCACCGCCAGCACCTCGCCCACCAGCTCCGGGTCGAGGGCCGAGGTGGGCTCGTCGAACAGGATCACCTGCGGGTCCATGGCCAGCGCGCGGGCGATCCCCACCCGCTGCTGCTGCCCTCCGGAGAGCTGCGAGGGGTAGTGGCCGAGGCGGTCGGAGAGCCCCACCTTGGCGAGCACCTCCTCGGCGCGCCGCCGCGCCTCCGGCTCCGGCAGGCGCCGCACCTGCACCAGCCCCTCCATCACGTTCCCGAGCGCGGTCCGGTTGCGGAACAGGTTGTACTGCTGGAACACCATGGCGGTGGAGCGCCGGATGCGCAGCACCTCGGCCCGGGTGGCGCGCCGGGCGTCCACCGAGAGGTCGCCCACCGTGACCCGCCCCGCGTCCGGCCGCTCGAGGAAGTTGACGCAGCGGAGCAGGGTGGACTTGCCGGAGCCGCTCGGCCCGACGATCACCACCACCTCGCCCTTGGGGACGGCGAGGTCCACGCCCTTCAGGACCGGGGTGCGGTGGAAGCTCTTCTCGATGCCGCGGACCGCGATCATGCCGGCTGCGCCCCCTCGAACCGGCGCACCCGCCGCTCCAGCATCGCCACCGCGCGCTCGATGAGGATGCAGATGGCCCAGTAGATGAGGGCCACCACGATGTAGACCTCGAAGAACTGCAGGCCGCGCGAGCCCAGGATCTTGGCCTCGCCCATGAGGTCCACCACCGAGATGAGGAACGCGAGCGAGGTGTCCTTGAGCAGGCTGATGGCGGTGTTGCCGATGCTCGGCAGCGCCACCGCCAGCGCCTGGGGCAGCACCACGCGGCGCATGCCCTGCCAGGGCGTCATGCCGATGGAGAGCGCCGCCTCGAGCTGCCCCTTGTCGATGGCCAGGATGGCGGCGCGGATGGTCTCCGAGGAGTAGGCGCCGACGTTGAGGGTGAAGGCGAAGTAGATGAAGGCGATGGCCGGGATGCCGCCCACGTCGAGCCCGGTCCAGCCGTGGCGCTCGGCGAGCCAGGTCAGCACCTTGGGCAGGCCGTAGTACGAGAGGTAGATCTGCACCAGCAGCGGCGTGCCGCGGATGAACGAGACGTAGAGCGCCGCGAGCTGCGAGAGCACCGGCGTCCGGTAGAGGCGGATCAGCGCGGTGGCCAGGCCGACCACGAGGGCCAGCACCAGCGACACCGCGGTGATCTGCAGCGTGACCGGCACGACCCGCAACAGGTCGGGCACGGCCTCCCACATGAAGGGGAAGTCGAGGAGCGGTTGCACGGGCGACTACTGGGTGTAGTCGGCGCCGAACCAGGTCCGCGACAGCCGGGAGAGCGTCCCGTCCTTCTTCATCGCCGCGAGCGCCTGGTCCACCTTCTTCGCGAGCGCCTCGCCGGCCGCGTCCTTGCGGACCACGAAGTGCGAGGGGACGAGCTCCACCGGCTGGCCCACCAGCTTGACGTCGAGCTTCATCTGCTTGGCGTTGTACCCGGCGGTCAGGCGATCGTTGAGGGTGGCGTCGAGCCGGCCGGCGGCGATGTCCTGCAGCACCACCGGCAGGTTGCCCTCGTAGTACTTGATCTCGATCTGGGGGGAGTGGGTCTTGTCGTAGTCCTCGAGGAACTTGCTGTAGTTGCTGCCCACCCCGGTGCCGACCTTCTTGCCGCGCAGGTCGTCGATGCCGTGGATGTCCTGGCGGTCGCCGCGCACGATCACCTGGGCGCCCGACACCAGGTAGTCGTCGGTGAAGGCGTACTTCTTCTCCCGCGCCGGCGTCTTCGCGATCTGGTTCGCGATGAGGTCGAACTTCCGGGACTCGAGCGCGAGGAACATGCTGTCCCAGGGGGTCGGCACGAAGCGGACCTCGAAGCCGGCGCGCTTGCCGACCTCCCCCATCACCGCGACGTCGTAGCCGGTGAGCGCGTGGTGCTCGTCGAAGAAGGTGAAGGGGGCGTACGTACCTTCGGTGCCCACGGTGATCGTCTGCTTCGGGGCCGCGCGGGCGGCGCCGGCCGCGGCGAGCGCGGCGGCCACGAGGAGGGTCTTGAAGGGCGTCATGGCGCGTGTCCTTAATAGCAGACGGCCGTCCGGTCAAGCGGAGCGGGGGGCCGCGGGCGGCCGCAGGTCCGCGCGGGCGAGGAGCAGCACCGCGCCCACGATGAGCGCGCCGCCGGCGAGCCGCGAGGTGGTGAGCGGCTCGCCGAGGAAGATCGACGCGAGCAGCAGCGTGAAGGCCGGCTCCACGGTGGAGTAGACCGAGGCCCGCACCGGTCCGATCCGCTCCAGCCCGGCGAGGAACAGGCCGACGGCGAGCACGGTGCAGACGAGGGCGATGGCGGCCACCGCGCCCCAGCCGGCGGGGGTGGCGGGGAGCCGCAGGCCGCGCGCGCAGGCCACCGCGCCGTAGACCGCCGCCGCGGCGGTGGTGACCACCGCGGTCGAGGCGGCGGCGCCGGTCCGCCGCGGCAGCCGGCTGCCGGCGAGGATGTAGCCGGCGTAGATGAA
>JAJXVM010000140.1 GCA_021782135.1 Myxococcales bacterium
GAGCCATCCAGCACCTCGCCGGCATGAAGAGCTCCAAGGTCATCGTGGCCGTCAACAAGGACCCCGAGGCCCCCATCTTCGCCCTCGCCGACTACGGCCTCGTCGCCGACCTCTTCAAGGCCCTCCCGGAGCTGAGGGAGAAGATCCACGCGGCGAAGTGAGCGCGGCGCGGCCGGGGCGAGCCTGAGCACTCCGCTCGGCCCCTTGGCCGCCCCTCCCCAGCCCTCCCCACGCGGTGGGGAGGGGGTGCGTCGGGAGCTCGCCGCGCCGCACGCTCCTCCCCTCTCCCGCGCGGCGGGGGAAGGCCGGGGAGGGGGGGCCACCGTGCACGCTCCTCCCCTCTCCCGCGGAGCGGGGGAGGGCCAGGGAGGGGGCCCCGCCCGATGGCTCTGACCGAAGCCGACCTCGCTCCGCTCGGGATCCACCGCATCCCGGTCCCCATCCCGTTTCCGCAGGCGGGCGGGCCGGTGAACGTCTACGCCGTGGAGGAGCGCGGCGGGGGGATCTTCCTCTGGGACGCTGGCCTCGGCTCGCCGGAGGCGATCGCCGCCGTCGAGGAGGGGTTCCGGCGGATCGGGCGCCGGCTCGACGAGGTCACGCGCATCTACCTGTCCCACGGCCACGTGGACCACTACGGCGCGGCGGTGGCGCTCATGGAGCGGCGCGGCGCGCCGGTCCCGGTGCACGTCCACCCGGCCGACCTCGGCAAGGTGGCCGAGTCCGGGCCGCGCTGGCGCGAGCGGATCCCCCACTACCTCGCCCACCTGCGGCGGCTGGGGGTGCCGGAGGAGGTGCTCGAGCAGGGGGCGCGCGAGGTGGGCGGCGGCTTCCGGCTGGCGCGGCGCATCCCGGCGGTCGAGCCGGCCGCCCCCGGCGAGCGGCTCGCCTTCGACCGCTTCGAGGCCGAGGTGCTCCACATGCCCGGCCACACCCCCGGGCTGCTCTGCCTGTGGGACGCCGCGCACGGCGTCCTCTTCTCCGCCGACCACCTCCTCGAGAAGGTCTCGCCGAACCCCATCCTCGAGCTCGGTCCCAAGGGCGAGGAGGGGGCGTTCCTGCCGCTGCTCCGCTACCTCGAGTCGCTGGCGCGGACGCGCGCGCTGCCGGTCCGGCTGGTGCTGCCCGGCCACGGCCCGCCGTTCGACGATCACCGCGCCGTCATCGACGGGCTCCTCTCCTTCTACCGCCGCCGCCAGGCGCGCATCCGCGAGCTCCTGGGCGAGCGTCCGCTCACCGGCTACGAGCTCACCTGCGCCCTCTTCCCGCGCGCCGGCCCGGGCGACCTCTTCCTCACCGTCTCGGAGGCGATGGGCAACCTCGAGGTGCTGGAGGCGCGCGGCGAGGTGGTCCGCGAGAGCGGGGGCGGGGTGTACCGGTTCCGGCTGGCCGGGTAGGGCGGCGCCGTTCGACGCCACGGGCTTCATCGCTGTCGGGCTCCTGAGGTAGAAGGGCGCTCCGATGCCCCGGCTCCCCATCGAGCTCCTCGACGGCTCCCTGCACGTGCCCGGCAGCGTGCTCTACCTCGACGCCTCGCGGAAGAAGGAGTGCGCCTTCGTCTCGCACGCGCACGGGGACCACATCTCGCGCCACGAGCGGACCATCGCCACGGCTCCCACGGTGGCGCTCATGAAGCACCGGCTGGGCGAGCCGAAGAGGAAGCGGGTCGAGGCGCTGCCGGTGCGCTACCGCGAGCCGTTCGGCCTGGGCGACCTCTCCATCGAGCTCTTCCCGGCCGGGCACGTGCTCGGCTCGGCGCAGATCCGGGTGCGGCGCAACGGGGTGGCGCTCGGCTACACCGGCGACTTCTGCACCGAGCCGACCCTCACCGCCGAGCCCTGCGAGGTGATGGAGTGCGACGTGCTGGTGCTGGAGAGCACCTTCGGCCTGCCGCGCTACGTCTTCCCGCCCAAGGCCGAGGTGCTGGCCGCCGTCCGCCGCTTCGTGGACGACGCGCTCTCGGACGGCGACACCCCGGTGCTCCTCGCCTACGCCCTCGGCAAGGCCCAGGAGATCCTGGCGCACCTCGCCGGGGCGGGGTACCGCTGCCGCGCCCACCCGGCGGTGCACGCGGTGAACCGGGTCTACGTCGAGCACGGGGTGGCGCTCGGGAGCGTGACGCCGCTCGGCGAGGAGCCCCCGGGGCCCGGCGAGGTGGTGGTGGCGCCGCCGCACCTCCTCGGCTCGGCCGCCATGCGCCACGTCCGCCGCCGGCGCACCGCCGTCCTCACCGGCTGGGCGCTCGACCAGGGCGCGCGGTTCGGCCGGCGCGGGGTGGACGCCGCCTTCCCGCTCTCGGATCACGCCGACTTCCCGAGCCTGGTGCGCTACGCCAAGGCCACCGGGGCCTCGCGCTGCCTCACCGTCCACGGCTTCGCCCACGAGCTGGCGGCGGCGCTGCGCGCCGAGGGGATCCGGGCGGAGCCGCTGGTGGAGCGGGCCCAGCTCGAGCTGCTGTAGCGCCGGTCCAAAACCGGCGGAGCGGCCCCGACTGCGGTAAGACTCGCTCCGTGATCGAGATCGTCGTGACCGAGGAGGCCGCCGGGCAGCGGCTCGACAAGCTCCTGCGCAAGGCGCTCAAGGACGTGCCGCTCTCGCACGTCTTCAAGATGCTGCGGACGCGCAAGGTGCGCGTGAACGGCGGCCGGGGCCGGCCGGAGCAGCTCGTCGCCGCGGGCGACAAGGTGGTGATCCGCGGCGACGAGGAGCAGCTCCGCGGCGGGGGCGAGCCGCGGCCGCCGCGCCCGGAGCGGGTGAAGGTCACCTTCCAGGTGCTCTACGAGGACGAGCACCTCCTCGCGGTGGACAAGCCCTCGGGGCTCGCCGCCCACCCCGGCACCGGCATCACCGGCGCCACGCTGGTGGAGGAGGCCCGCGCCTACCTGAAGGTCCCCGCCGAGCCGCCCGCCGGCGCCTTCGTCCCCTCGCCGGCCCACCGGCTCGACCGCGAGACCTCCGGGATCGTGGTGGTGGCGAAGACGCGCAAGGCGATGGTGGGGCTCACCCACATCTTCACCAGCGGCGAGGGGGTGAAGAAGACCTACCTCGCCCTCGCCAAGGGCAAGTTCGCGCGGCCCGAGGGGACCATCGACACCCCGCTCTCCGAGCACGAGCAGACCGGCCGGAGCAAGGCGCTGCGCGGGGTGAACATGCAGGAGGCGATCACGCACTGGCGCGTGGTCTCCTCCATGAAGGAGGCGTCGCTGCTCGCCGTCCGGATCGAGACCGGGCGCACCCACCAGATCCGGCGCCACCTCGAGGCGGCCGGCCACCCGGTGGCGGGCGACCGCCGCTACGGCGACTTCCCGTTCAACCGCATCGGCAAGCAGCGCTGGGGGCTCGACCGGATGTTCCTCCACGCCTGGAAGCTCTCCCTCCCGCACCCGGTCACCGGCAGGACCCTCGCGCTCGAGGCGCCGCTCCCCCCGGAGCTCGTGCAGGTGCTCTCCCGCATGAACCTCCCGGGGCCGCCGGCCGGCGGCGCGCGCGGACGTTGATCCGGGCGCGCCCCCGGCCTAACTTCCTGCCCGATGAGCGACCGCGCCGCCCCGTCCGGCACGAGCGGCCACCCCCGGCGGCGGCGCCGCTGGCTCTGGCGCGCCCTGCTCGCGCTCGGCCTCCTCGTCCTCTTCCTGGCCGGGGCCGGGGTGGTCGCCGCGGCGTCGCTCTTCACCCGCTACTCCCGCGGCCTCCCGGGCGTCCCGAGCCTCGCCGGCTGGCGGCCGCCGGTGGTGACCTCGATCGTGAGCGGCGACGGCCAGCTCGCCGGCGAGCTGTTCATCGAGCGGCGGACGGTGGTCCCCTACGAGCGCATCCCGCGGCGCCTGGTCCAGGCCTTCATCGCCTCGGAGGACCAGCACTTCTTCGAGCACCACGGCGTGGACTGGCAGGGGACTTTCCGCGCCGCGGTGAACACCTACCTCCTGCGGCGCGGCGTGCAGGGGGGCTCGACGCTCACCCAGCAGACCGCCAAGGCGCTCCTCGTCTCGGCCGAGGGCTTCGAGGAGGGCTCGAAGCGGACGCTGGCGCGCAAGCTGAAGGAGTTCATCCTGGCGCAGCGGCTCGAGGCCGCGTTCTCCAAGCAGGACCTCCTGTATCTCTACCTGAACGGCGTGTTCCTCGGTCACCACAGCTACGGGGTGCAGGCCGCCGCCGAGAACTACTTCCACAAGGACGTCTCGGAGCTCACCCTGGCCGAGGCCTCGCTCCTCGCCGGCCTCCCGCAGGCGCCGAGCCGCTACTCGCCGTTCGCCCACCCGGAGGCGGCCGCGGCGCGCCGCCGCTACGTGCTCCGCCGGATGGCGGAGGACGGCGACATCACCGAGGGCGAGCGGCAGGCGGCCGAGCGCGAGGCGGTGAAGGTCTTCCCGCTCGAGGATCTCTTCCGCGAGACCGCGCCCTTCTACTCGGAGCAGGTGCGGCGGGAGGCGGTGGAGCGCTACGGCGGGGAGCGCGTGCTCGAGGACGGGCTGCGGATCGAGACCGCCATGGACCTCGAGGGCCAGCGCGCCGCCCAGGCGGCCATGCTGCACGGGCTCATGGAGGTGGATCACCGGCAGGGCTGGTACGGCCCGGTGGCGCGCGTCGCCGGCGCGGACCGGGCGGCGCTGGCGCGGCGCATCGCCGCCGCCTTCCCGGCGCCCGCGCCGGGCGACTACCTCGTGGGGATCGTCTCCGAGGTGGACGACGCCGCCGGCCTGGCGCGGGTGGACGTGGGCGGGGCCGAGGGGATCCTGCCCATCGCCGGCATGCGCTGGGCGCGCCCGCCCAACCCCACCGTGAGCTACCCCGGCGCGCTCATCTCCCGGCCGTCGAAGGCGCTGGCGGCCGGGGACGTCGTCCTGCTGCGGGCCCGCACGCGCAAGGAGCTGCAGGCGAACGAGACCGGCGCGGCGCGCGCCCGCGTGCCCGAGGCGCCGCTGCTCCTCTCGCTCGAGCAGGAGCCGAGGCTGCAGGGCGCGCTCGTCTCCATCGACCCCTGGAGCGGCTACGTGCGGGCCATGGTGGGCGGCTACGACTTCGACGCCTCCGAGTTCAACCGCGCCTTCCAGGCCTGCCGGCAGCCCGGGTCGGCCTTCAAGCCGGTGGTCTACACCGCGGCGGTGGAGAAGCTGAACTACACGCCGGCCACCCTCCTCACCGACGCCCCCATGGTCTTCCGCGACGAGGCCACCGGCCAGAGCTGGAAGCCGGAGAACTTCGGCGCGGACTTCCGCGGCGACGTGACCCTGCGCGACGCGCTCGTCCACTCGATGAACATCCCGGCGGTGAAGACCGCCGCCGCCCTGGGCGCGAACGTGCTCGCCGACTGGGCGAAGACCCTCGGCATCCAGAGCCCGGTCAAGCAGGAGCTGGGGAGCGCGCTCGGCAGCTCCTGCGTGACCCCCTGGGAGCTCGCCAACGTCTACGCCCTGCTCGACCGCTACGGCGAGAAGCGCGGGAGCACGCTGGTGAAGCGCGTGCTCGACCGCGAGGGCCGGCTGCTCGAGGACCACGCCGACTGGCGCGACCCGTGGGTGCCGCTCGGAGAGCGGCTCGCCGCGGCGGTGGCGGAGGTGGAGCGGCCGCGCGAGCGGGTCATGGACGAGCGCACCGCCTACATCGTCGTCCACCTGATGCAGGAGGTGGCGACCGTGGGCACGGGCGCGCAGGCGGCCCGGCTGGGCAAGCCGGCGGCCGGCAAGACCGGCACCACCAACGACTCCTTCGACACCTGGTTCCTCGGCTTCACCCGCGACCTCGTGACCGGGGTCTGGTTCGGCTACGACCAGAACGAGGAGCCGCTCGGACGCTACGAGACCGGCGGCCGGGCGGCGCTCCCCACCTGGCTCGCCTACATGCAGGCGGCCCTGCAGGACCGGCCGCAGCCGCCCTTCCCGGTGCCGGAGGGGATCGTGGAGGTGCCCATCGACCCCGCCTCCGGCAAGCCCATCCCCGGCGGCGTGGCGGAGCCGTTCAAGGACGGCACGCAGCCGCGCGCGCCCGAGGCGGCGCCCCGGGTCGAGGTGCAGGATCTGTTCGGCGAGTGAAGGCGCGGGTGAGGGCAGGTAGGCTGGTCGCTTCCTTGACCCCCGACGGGGCGACGCTTAGCATGGTCGGTGCCAAGCCTGCGGCATGAAGGCGGTTTTCCTGCTCCCAGGCCCCGCGACCCCATGCTGACCTCGCTCGAAAGCATCGGCCTCAAGCGCACCCTCTACGTCACCTTCGCCGTCGCCCACGTGCTGGTGGTCTCGGTGACCGCCTTCGCCATCGACCGGTCGGTCCACGAGTCGCTCGACCGGGCTTCGGAGCAGCGGGCGACCGGCGACGCCCGCGCGCTGGCCCAGTCGCTGGCGACCCCGCTGGCGCAGGGGCGCGACGACCGGGTGCAGAAGATCATCGAGGGCTTCCAGGACGACGAGCTGGCCTTCGTGGTGGTGCAGCGGGCGGATCGGTCGGTGATCGCCCGGCGCAACGGCGGACCGGTCCCGGACGAGCTGAACCAGCTGCTCGCCGACACCGCGCGTCGGGAGGACACCGCGCCCGCCCGCATCGGCGACCGCGCCGCCTTCGCCTACCCGGTGCGGGCGGTGACCGACGCGAACGGGGACGTGCGGGTGGTCGGCGACTCCAGCTCCGGCGCGCGGCTCCTCGGCTACCTGTACGTCGGCATCAACCCCTTCGAGAACGAGCTGCGGGTGAGCCACACCCGCTGGCTGGTGCTCGGCTTCCTGGGGCTGGGCGGCCTGGTGATGGGGCTGCTCATGTACCTGCTCACCAACCGGGTGGTGCTGAAGCGGATCGAGGAGATGAGCTCGGTGGCGCGGCGGGTCTCCGACTGCGACCTCACCAGCCGCGCCGGCAAGGGCGCCGACGACGAGATCGGCACGCTCGCCGAGTCGCTCAACCGCATCGGCGAGAACCTCACCGTCACCCTGTCGCGGGTGAAGGGCGTGACCGACGGCGTGGGCACGGTCATCGAGAAGATCGCCAAGACCGGCTCGGTGGTGGCCGACGGCTCGGAGACGGTGACCGCCCGGGTGGCCGAGACCGGGTCCTCCATGAGCCAGATGATCGCCAGCCTGAAGGGGATCGCCGACAACGTGGAGGTGCTGGCGCAGAGCGCCGAGGAGTCCTCCTCCTCGATCCTGCAGATGGCCGCCACCAACGACGAGGTGGCCGAGAACATCCAGTCGCTCGCCGCCAGCGTGGAGGAGACCACCGCCGCCATCGAGGAGATGACCTACTCGATCAAGGAGGTGGCGAAGAACATCGAGGACCTCTCCGCCACCGCCGAGGAGACCAGCTCGTCGATGAACGAGATGGACGTCTCCATCAGCCAGGTCGAGTCGAACGCCAACGAGACGGCGCGGCTCTCCGAGCAGGCGCAGAAGGACGCCGAGATGGGCGCCGAGGCGCTCTCGCGCACCCTGGGCGGCATCGACAAGATCAAGGAGTCCTCGAAGGAGGCCGCGGCGGTGATCGAGGCCCTGGGCCAGAAGATCGCCACCGTCGGCAACATCCTCAACGTCATCGACGACGTGGCCGAGCAGACCAACCTGCTCGCGCTCAACGCCGCCATCCTGGCGGCCCAGTCGGGCGAGCACGGCAAGGGGTTCGCGGTGGTGGCCGACGAGATCAAGGATCTCGCCGAGCGCACCGGCGCCTCGACCAAGGAGATCAGCGAGCTCATCCGCTCGGTCCAGGACCAGTCGAAGGACGCCGTCTCCGCCATGGACCGCGGCGTGAAGAACGTCGAGGAGGGGGTCAAGCTCGGCCAGGAGACGCAGACCGCGCTCAACAAGATCCGCGAGTCCACCGGCAAGGCCACCCAGATGGTGAAGGCCATCGCCCGCGCCACCATCGAGCAGGCGCGCGGCTCGAAGCAGGTGACGATGGCCATCAACCGCATCGCCGAGACGGTGCAGCAGATCGCCACCGCCACCGCCGAGCAGGCCCGGGGCTCCGAGCAGATCATGAAGAGCGCCGAGAAGATGAAGATCATCACCAAGCACGTCGAGCGCTCCTCGCAGGAGCAGGCGCGCGGCTCGAAGCAGATCACCAAGGCCATCGAGTCGATCAGCGAGATGGTGAACCACCTCAACCGGGCGCAGAAGGAGCAGACCAAGGGCTCGGAGCAGGTGATGGTCGCGGTGGAGGAGATCAAGCACGTCGCCGAGGCGCAGACCTCGAGCGTGCAGGAGCTGGAGGACGCCATCCAGCACCTCGCCTCCCAGGCCCAGGTGCTCCAGGGAGAGGTGCAGCGGTTCAAGCTGTAGGGCGGGCGCGGGATCCGGTTCGAGGCGTCTCCCCTCCCGTCGCGCGGGGAGGGGAAGGGCGGAGGCGCTCCTCGCCGCGCACCCTTCCCGGCCCTCCCCCCAACTCCGCGGGAGAGGGGAAGATGCGGCCCCTCAGTGGCTCGCGGCGCACTCCTTGGCGAAGGCGACGAGGGCCTCGAGGGCGTTGGTGGTGGTGAAGATCCCGACGAGGTTGCCGGCGCCGTCGACGACCAGGACTCCGTTCAGCTTGCGGTCGTGGAGGAGCTGGGCGGCGTCGGTGATCTGGGTGTCGGGGGTCACGGTGTGCGGGGCCGGGTTCATGGCCTCCGAGACCGGGGTC
>JAJXVM010000141.1 GCA_021782135.1 Myxococcales bacterium
CACGTCGCGCCGGCCCCCGCCTCGGGCGCGAACCCCGCGTCCCCGAGCCGCCGCTCCAGGTCGCGCAGCAGGCTCTCCGGCCCGCTCAGGCGGTGCGGCACCCCCAGGCCCACGAGCGCCGCGCCGCCGCCGGCCGCCTCGCGCGCGGCCGGGAGGGCCTCCTCGATCGGCAGCGCCGGCGCGAGCAGGCCGACGCGGTTCAGGCCGAGGCGGCCGAGGTGGGCGCGGGGGAAGGCGCGCTTGAGCCGCTCGACGGCGGCGGCGAGCGCGGCCGGGGGGAGCGCCACGATGAGGAGCGAGAGGGCGGCGCGCCGCTCCGTGGCCCGCAGCGCCTCGACCTCGAGCGCCTGCTCGAAGGCGTCGCGCCCGAGCACGTCGAGCTCCTCGTCGAGGTGCTGCAGGTGGCGGAAGGCGGCGGCCGGGGAGAGCGGGTGGGCGCGGCGCTCGCGCCACTCGAGCTCGGCGAGCACCCGCTTGGCGAGCACCCCCAGGAGCTCGAGGTCGAAGTACCCGAAGGTGCGCGGCTGGAAGTCGAGGATGCAGAGCGTCCCGAGCGCCTCGCCGAGGCGCCCGAAGAGCGGCACCCCGGCGTAGAACCGCAGCCCCTCCTCCACGACCAGGCGGTTGTGGGCGAAGAACGGGTGGGCCGGGGCGTCCTGCACCACCAGCGCGGCCCGCGCCGCCACCGCGTGCGTGCAGAACGACTCCTCCCGCGGGGTGCCGCGCGCCTCTCCCAGCGCGCCCCGCAGGCCGCAGAAGGCATGCCAGTACTGCCGGTCGGCGGTGACGATCGAGACCAGGCAGACCGGGACGCCGAAGATGCCGGCCACCCGCTCGGTGAAGCGCTGCAGCGCCTCGCCGGGCGACGGCTCGTCGAGGTGCATGGCCAGGACGGCCTGGAGCCGGTCGCGCTCGTCGGGCGGGACGCGCGCGGCGGGTGGGGCCGGGGAGGGGGCCCCCGCCTCGTCGCAGAGCCGCCGCACGCGCGCCACCAGGTCGTCCGCCCCGTAGGGCTTCGACATCGAGTCGGCGGCGCCGAGCTCCCGGGCCTTGGCGAGGAATTCCTCGAAGGCGGAGACCGCCAGCACCGGGGCCCGGGGGGCGGGCCGGCGGAGGTACTCCTCGAGCAGCCCGAAGCCGTCGAGCTGCGGCATCATGAGGTCGGTGACGATGACGTCGGGCGAGGCGGCCTCGAGCACGCGCAGCGCGTGCCGGCCGTCGCGGGCGAGGAGCACCGCGAAGCCCTCCAGCTCCAGGATCTCGCCCGCCAGCGCGGCGAGGTCCTGCTCGTCGTCCACGACGAGGATCAGCTTGCGCACTGCCATGGCCCCCCCCCGAGAGCGGCCGCGCCGGTCCGGCGGCGGTTCAGCTCCCTCCGGCCGCCGCCGCCAGGGAGGTCACCGAGACCTGCAGCCCGCGGCTCACCGCCACGGCGCTCCCCTCGGGCACCTCGATGAACCCGTTCTGTTGCGCGAGCCGGCTCGCCAGGCAGACCGCCTTCACCACCCGATGGGCGCGCAGCCTGGGGTCGCTCTCGGGGGTGGAGGCGTCGATCTCGTGCAGCGCGCAGGGGACGATCCCCTCCAGCAGCGCGTAGTGGAGCGGCTGGCCGCGCCGCACCGCCACCAGGATGCGGCCGTTGGTGGCGACGAGCGAGAGCGCGCTCGCGCGCTGCACCCCGGCGTCGCGGCACCAGGAGTCCACCTGCCGGACCGTCCGGGCGAGCGCCTGGGCCGCCGCCGCGGCGTCGAGGTCGTAGTCCTCGAGCGAGTGGCCCGCCTTGCGCAGCAGGTCGAGGAAGGTGACGAAGACGTGCTCGGCGTCGGTCTCCCCCTCCACCTGGCGCTGCAGGTGATCGGGCAGGGACGCCAGCAGCCGCGGCCGGACCTGGGCGAACCCCTCCACCGTGCCGTCCTGCGCGAAGAGCCACCGCCGGTACCGGAACGGGTGGGTGTTCTCGTCCTTCTGCGCGCCCACCGTCGCGTGGCGCGCGTGGGCCACGATCGCCTCGCTGTGGATGGCGCCGGTGAGCCCGAAGAGGCTCAGCAGCGCCGGCGCGCCGCTCGGGCGCTTGCCGAGCAGCACGCCCCCGGAGCTGTAGTATCCGAACCCGTAGGCGTCGGGCGGCCGGCCCGCCTCGGAGAGCGCCACGTGCGGATCGAGCCGCCGCAGCTGGCAAGCCAGCAGGCTGGGGTCGGTCTGGATCACTGCCACCGTTGCGGCCATTCTCCTTCTCCTCGAAGGCGCTCCCCGCGCGGCGCCCCTCCTCTTCTCATAACGACCTGCCCCGCGCCGGGCAGGGGCCCACGGGAGGTGTGCCCCCGTGACAAGGGTAGGAAGGCGCGGGAAGGTTTGACAGCGTCCCGCATCGGAATCTAGGATCGGCGGCAAGTTCGCGGTCCGCCAAGAGAAATCATGAGCGATAGCATCGCCGTCGGAATCGATCTCGGGACGAGTTACAGCTGTGTCGCTGCCACGCGGGACGGCACGCCCCAGATCATCCTGAACGAATGGGGGGAGCGCACGCACGCGTCGGTCGTGAGCTTCCTCGACGACGGGACGGTGCTCGTCGGGAACGACGCCAAGAAGAACATCATCACCCACGCGGAGCGCACCGTGTACTCCGCCAAGCGGCTGATCGGCCGCTTCTTCTTCTCGGACGAGGTGAAGAAGGCGCAGTCGGTGATGCCCTACCGGATCGTCGAGGGGCCGAACAACTCGGTCCGGGTCCAGGTGGGCGAGCAGGTTTTGGCCGTCCCGGAGATCTCGGCGCTGGTGCTGAAGGAGATGAAGGCCATCGCCGAGACGGCGCTCGGCCGGCCGGTCACCCAGGCGGTCGTCACCTGCCCCGCCTACTTCAACGACAACCAGCGGCAGGCCACCAAGGACGCCGGCCGGATCGCCGGGCTGGAGGTGCTGCGCATCATCAACGAGCCGACCGCGGCGGCGCTGGCCTACGGGTTCGGCAAGGACGTCTCGCAGAAGCTCTGCGTCTACGACCTCGGCGGCGGCACCTTCGACGTCTCCATCCTCGAGATCGGCAAGGACGTCTTCGAGGTGCTCTCCACCGCCGGCGACACCTACCTCGGCGGCGACGACTTCGACGACCGGATCATGACCTGGCTCGCCGACGCCTTCCTCCAGGAGCACGGGCTCGACCTGCGGCAGAACAAGTTCTGCCTGCAGATGCTCAAGGAGGCCTCCGAGCGCGCCAAGATCGAGGTCGGCCGGGAGGGGTCCGCCCGGATCCACGTGCCCGGGATCTGCCAGTCGCCGGAGGGGGAGGTGCTCGACCTCACCCGCGCGCTCGACGCCGAGACCTTCAACCGCATGGTGATGGACCTCGTGCAGCGGACCTTCAAGGTCTGCGACGAGGCGCTGCAGTCGGCGCGGCTCACCGCCGGGGACATCGACGCGGTCATCCTGGTGGGCGGCCCGACCCGGCTGCCGGTGATCCGCAGCAGCGTCCGGCACTACTTCCAGAAGGAGCCGATGGCGGGCATCGACCCCGACGAGGTGGTGGCGCTCGGCGCCAGCATCCAGGCGGCGGCGCTGCTCGACGAGGGCGCGGCGGCCGCGGGGCAGGCGAGCTACCTGCTCGACGTGACCCCGCTGTCGCTCCGCGTCGGGACGGTGGGCGGGTTCGCCGAGAAGATCCTGGAGAAGAACACGCCCATCCCCATCGAGCGCTCGAAGACCTTCACCACCAGCCGCGACGGCCAGGATCGGGTGCGCATCCGCGTCTACCAGGGCGAGTCGAACCGGGCGGAGGGGTGCGAGCTGCTCGGGGAGTTCGAGTTCGCCGGGTTCCGCATCGGCCTGCGCGGCGAGGTGCAGATCCAGGTGACCTTCGAGATCGACTCGAACGGCATCGTCAACGTCTCGGCCCAGGATCTCGAGTCGGGGCAGCGCACCTCCACCACCATCAGCCTCTCCTCCGGCCTGTCCGAGGCCGAGCTGCGCAGCGCGATCGACAAGAACGCCGGCCTCGAGCTCGCGAGCCACGGCGTCGCGGCCGCCTGAGCCGCCGAGGAGGAGCACCGGGCATGACCCCAGAGTTCCGCATCGAGGTGGAGGCGCTCGCGGGGGCGCTCGACCTCATCGACTACTTCGGCATCCTCAAGCTGCCGCGGACCGCCGAGCTCGCCGAGATCAAGGCCGCCTACTACCGGGAGTCGCGGGCCTATCACCCCGACCGGTTCGCGGCGGTGCCCGACCCGGAGCTGCGCGCCGCCGTCGGCAAGATCTACCGGCGCATCAACGAGGCCTACACCGTGCTCCGCGACGAGCAGCGGCGGCGGAAGTACGCGGCGGACGTGAGCGGCCCGGATCGCGCGGCCAAGCTGCGGTTCACCGAGGCGGAGGAGTCGCAGCTCAAGGACGAGCAGAAGCGCAAGCTGGAGGAGCAGTTCGGCCAGACGCCCAACGGGCGCAAGCTCTACGCCACCGCGCTCCAGGAGATGGCCGCCGGCCGGTGGGACGCCGCCGGGCGGGCGCTCAAGACCGCCCTCATGTACGAGCCGGGCAACCCCCGCTTCCAGGAGCAGCTGGCGGTGGTGGAGCAGCAGAAGCCCCGATCCGACCCCTTCCGGATCAAGTGAACCTCGACCTCGCCTGCCTGGCCGTGCTGGTGCTGGCCGCGCTCGGCGGCGCCTTCTCCGGCGCGCTGAGCCAGCTCGTGCAGCTCGCCGCGAGCCTCGCGGCGTGGGTCGCCGCCCGCGCCCTCGGGCCCACGCTCTCGCTCGCCCTCGCCCGCTACCTCCCTCCCATCGCCGCCCGTCCGCTGGCCCGGCTCGGGCTGTTCGTCACCGTGCTGGTGCTCGCCTCGCTCCTCGGACGGCTGCTCCTGCGCGGCCTCTTCGGCGAGGCGCTGCGCGGCCCAGGCGACCGCGCGGCGGGCGCGCTCCTCTCCGCCGCCAAGGGCGGGCTCGTGCTCTGGGCGGCGCTCTCGGCGCTGGCGCTCTATGGGAGGCCGGTGAGCCTCGCCGGCTTCCGGGTGGACCCGGCCGGGAGCGACTTCGCCGCGGTGGCGCGCGAGCACAACCTGCTCGCCGAGACCCCTCTGCCGGACGTGCTGCAGCGGTTCGGCGGGGAGGCGCCGCGCGGCATCGAGGGCCGGGGAGACTGAAGCGGCGCCGGGAGGAGGGTGGCATGCGGATCGATCCGGCGCTGGACGCGCTCGTCGTCGTGGACGTGCAGAACGACTTTTTGCCGGGCGGGGCGCTGGCGGTGAAGGACGGCGACGCGGTCCTGGAGCCGATCCGGGCGCTCCTGCCGCGCTTCGAGCTGGTGGTGGCGACCCAGGACTGGCATCCGCCCGGCCACGTCAGCTTCGCCTCCGCGGCCGGCGCGGCGCCGTTCACGGTCGGGCGCACCGCCGACGGGCGCGAGCAGGCGTTCTGGCCGGACCACTGCGTCGCGGGGAGCCCGGGCGCCGCGCTCGCCCCGGCGCTGGCCGCCGACCTCGATCGCCGCGCCACCCTGCTGCTGCGCAAGGGCACCCGCCCGGAGACCGACAGCTACTCGGGGTTCCGCGAGAACCTCGATCCCGCGGGCCGGCGCCCGTCGACGGGGCTGGGGGCCTGGCTCGGCGCGCGCGGCGTTCGCCGGGTGCTGGTGGCCGGGCTGGCGCTCGACTTCTGCGTCTCCTGGACCGCCAGGGACGCGCTGGCCGAGGGGCTCGAGGCGGTCGTCTACCTGCCGGGAGCGCGCTCGGTGTTTCCGGAGAACGACGCCGCCACCCTCGCCGGCCTGGAGGCGGCCGGGGTGACGGTCGCGCGCGATCGACTTTGAGCGGCCGGGCGGGGGTGCGCGCGTTCGATCGGGTCTCCCTTCGCCCCTGGCGCGCGCGCCCGAACCTCCGGATGAGCCGGCGGTAACATTTGATCTGGATCAAGAAGACTCGCAGACTTCGCTCGCCGTCGCCGGGTCGCGCAGAGGGCGCGCTCCGGGCGCGGCGCAGGAGGAGCGGGTCATGGCGAAGCTCACGATCAGGAAGTTCACCTCCCCGGACCAGCGGCGGCCCTTCGCCGACAAGGGCCACGTCGACGTCGTCGAGCTCGAGATCGGGACCGCGGGCAGGGCGGTCTTCGAGCCGGGCTGGAAGTGGTCCACCCACGTGAAGCCGCTCGCGGGCACGCGCAGCTGCCAGGCGGCGCACTCGGGGTACGTCGTGTCCGGGCGGATGCGCGTGGTGATGGACGACGGGCAGGAGGCGGACATGGAGGCCGGGGACTGCTACTACATCCCGCCCGGCCACGACGGCTGGACCCTGGGGAACGAGGCCTGCGTCTGCCTCGACTTCACCGGGATGGAGGACTACGCGCGCCCCGCCGCCGAGCGGCGCGCGGGGCAGGACGCGGGCGAGCAGCAGCCGCCGGCGATGCACTGAGCGGCGCGGGGCGCGCGGCCCCTCAGCTCTTCAGCATCCAGCCGATCATCTTGTAGAGCAGCCGCGCGCCCACGTTGGCGTCCCACTCGTCGCCCTCGGGGCCGGGCGCGACCTCCACCAGGTCGAAGCCGACGATGCGCCGGCCGCTGGCGACCACGCCGCGCAGCAGCGCGCAGACCATCGGGAAGGAGAGGCCGCCCGGCACCGGCGTGCCGGTGTGCGGGCAGAGCGCCGGGTCGAGCCCGTCGACGTCGAAGGAGAGGTGGACCTCGCGCGGCAGCGCCGCCACCACGCGGGCCACCTGGGCGCCCCAGGTCTCGCCGTCGAAGCGGGCCTGCGCCAGCAGCTGATCGTGGAAGGTGACGACGCGCCCGCCGGAGCCCTCGACGTAGGCGGCCTCGTCCTCGGACTGGTCGCGGATGCCGACCTGCACGATGCGGGCGACCCCGGGGACCCGCTCGGCGACGTTGCGCATGATCGAGGCGTGGCTGAAGGCGAAGCCCTCGTAGGCGTCGCGCAGGTCGGCGTGGGCGTCGAGGTGCAGCACGCCCAGCCCCGGGCGCGCCGCGGCCTGGGCGGCGATGGCGCCCAGGCTCACCGAGTGGTCGCCGCCGACCAGCCCGACCCGCTTCCCGGCCGAGAGGAGCCGCGAGACCTGCCCCTCGACCCAGCGGTTCATCCGCCGCGAGGCCTCGTTCACCCGCGCCGCCGCGGCGAGCAGCTCCGGGCGATCCGGCGCGACGCCGCCCGCGGCGATCACCGGCTGGGCCAGGGCGCGCGCCTCGCCATCCAGCGCCTCCAGCTCGGGCGGCGACGGCAGCATGTGGATGCCGGCCTCGTAGGGGCGGCCGGTCTCGGCGTCGTAGAGGTCCACCTGCCGGCTCGCCTCGCGGATCGCCTCCGGGCCGCGCGCGGCGCCGCCGCCGTAGGAGGTGGTGGCCTCGAACGGCACGGGCACCAGCACCACCCCCGCCTCCTCCTCCGAGTGCGGCAGGCCGAAGGCCCCGGAGCCGGGGAGGGCGGCGGCGGAGGGATCGAAGGCGGCCATGGCTACTTCTTCTTGCCGGCGACCTTCATCTCGGCGAGCGCGCCCTGGCCCGGGTGCTTCTTGAGGTGCGCCTTCTGCAGCGCGCCGAAGAGCTCGGGCAGCCGCCGGTAGAGCCGCTTGGGCTTGCGCTTCTTCCGGGTGGAGAGGGCGTAGGCGAAGACCAGCGGCGCGGCCACCGTGGTGTCGCTGTACAGCACCACGTGGTTCTTGATCATCTCGGCCTGCACCTTGCCCCAGCTGATGGCCTCGCTGGGGGTGGCGCCGGAGAGGCCGCCCCACTGCGGCGAGTCGGTGGAGATCTGCAGCACGAACTCGTGGCCGCCGCGGTTGAGGTCGAGGATCTGCCAGAGGGTGGGCTGGGTCTGCAGGTAGAAGTTCTTGGGCGAGCCGCCGCCGAGGATCACGACGCCGTTCGTCTCGGCGTCGTAGACGATCGCCGTCGAGAGGAGCACGTCGAGGTCGGGGTCGATGGTGGTCTTGCCGCCGCGGAGCTTCATCGCGGCCACGTTCATGCCGATCGACGAGTCGCCCGGGGAGCTGGTGAACACCGGCACGTCGTACTTCGCGGCGGTGCAGAGGAAGCTCTTCTCGGGCAGGGGGGCGTTCTTCCAGGCCACGTCCCCGAGGTAGCGGTGGAGCTGGGGGGTGGAGATGTTGCCCAGCAGCTCGGGCGGCGCCTTCTCGAGCGCCTCGCGCACGAAGGCGTCGGTGTCGAGGAGCGAGTCCTCGGTGATGAAGACGTCGTAGATGCGCTCGACGCCGGCCCGGTAGAGCTCCTTGTCGTCGACGTTGAAGTGGCCCTGCACGACCGGCAGCTTCAGGGCGAAGTGGAGGTCGTGGTAGACGTTCGCGCCCGTCGAGATGATGAGGTCCACGAAGCCGGCCTCGATCATCGCCTGCACCGCCCCGCCCATGCCGGCCGGGGTCATGGCGCCCGTGACCGTGAGGGCGATGGTCGCCCCGGAGTCGATCATGCGGCCGAACAGGTCGCAGGCCTCGGCGAAGCTGGC
>JAJXVM010000142.1 GCA_021782135.1 Myxococcales bacterium
GCCGCCGCCGCCTCGGGGCGGGCCTGCTGTGGGGCCTGCCCTCCCTCCGCCGGGGCCGGCCCCGCCGGCTTCTCGCGCGCGGCCTGCTCGCGCCGCTCCTTCTGCTTCTTCTTCTGCTGCGCCCGCCGCGACTCGCCCTGCGGGCGGCCTCCCTCGCGCGGGACGTAGATGACCGGGCTCATCACCTCCGCCGGCGGGCCCTTCTTCTCGGCCTGCACGGTGGGGAGGGTGCCGCGCCAGATGTGCTGCCCGTAGACGTTGTTCGAGTCGGTCCAGCGGCGAGTGCCGCCCTCGCCGCCCATGAGGTTGAGCCAGGAGTTGACCCGGCTGTCGAGCTCGTCGAGGTAGTGCGTGAGCAGCGCCTCGAGCGTCATGGGGAGCTTGGGCGAGCCGTACTCGTACCGGCCGTGGTGCCCGAGCACCAGGTGGACGAGCTGGTGCTCGAGGTCGCGCGGGATGCCGGTCCGGCGGGCCTTGTCGTGGACCCACTGCGCGGTCATGACCAGGTGCCCGATGAGCCGCCCCTCGTCGCTGTACTCGATCTGCCGCTCGAAGGAGAGCTCCCGGATCTTCCCGAGGTCGTGCAGGAAGGCCCCGGCCACCAGCAGGTCGCGGTCGACCTGCGGGTAGTGGTCGGCGAGCCGGTGGGCCAGCTTCAGGCAGGAGACGGTGTGCTCGAGGAGGCCGCCGGCGTAGGCGTGGTGGATGCTCTTCGCGGCCGGCGCGCGGCGCAGCCGCTGGACCACGTCCTCGTCGTCGAGGAAGGCCTGGAGCAGCTTCTTCACGTTCGGGTCGGTGACCGCCTCGACGATCGCCGCCAGCTCCTTCCAGAGGGTCTCCTCGGCGTCGCTGAAGCCGGTCTTCTCGGGCTTCTTCGGCTCGGGGGGCGGCGCCCAGACGAACTCGCCCGCGTCCACGCCGGCCGGGTCGGCCTTCTCGACGCCCTCGATCCGGAGCTGCGGCCTGCCCTGGAACAGCCCGACCGTGCCCTGCACGTCGACGTAGTCCTTCTCCTCGAACCGGGCGGCGAGATCCTCGACGCCCTCGAAGGCGCGAGCCTCGAGCTCGCCGGTCTTGTCGTGAAAGGTGACCGCGAGGTAGGTCTTGCCGCTCTTGGCGGTCGGGATGGCCTTGCGGGCGACGAGGAAGCGGCTCGCCACGCGCTCCCCTTCCTTGACGTCCTTGACCCAGATCTTGTCCATGGTCCGCGGAAGCTAACTGATGGCGCGGGCCGAGACAACCGGAATGGCGCCCGGCAGAGGGCCGTCCGGGGCTCCCCATGGCATCCTCCTTGCGCCAGGGGAGAAGGGGGGATCCGCTTTTGACCAGACCGGCCGTGCAGCGCTTCATGACCGTCAGTCCCTGCGTCGTCGCGAGCACCGCCACCCTGGCACAGGCGCACCGGCTCATGCGCGAGCGCGAGGTCCGGCACCTGCCGGTCGTGGACGGCGCGCGCCTGGTGGGAATCCTGTCCCTGCAGGACCTCTACATGCTCGAGACGCTGCGCGGCATCGACCCGCTCACCGAGACGGTGGCGGAGGCCATGGCCGCCGACCCGCTCGTGGTCGCGCCGGAGGCGCCGCTCGACGAGGTCGCGCTGGCGATGGCCGATCACAAGTACGGCTCCGCCGTGGTGGTGGAGCAGGGGACGGTGGTCGGCGTCTTCACCACGGTGGACGCGCTGCGCGCCCTCGCGGCGCTGGTGCGCCGGGGGCGGCGGCGGCTCCCCGAAGCCGCCCAGGGATCGAGCAACCAGCCTTGACGCCGGGGGCCGCGAGCGCAAGGTGTGCGCATGGCGCGCACGTCGGCGCAAGTTCCGCAGCGTAAATTCCTGGAAAAACGGGCAGATCGGTGCAGGCACGGCTCGTGAAATGCCCTCCTCCGGGAGAGCGACGCGACGCGCCGCCTGAGATGAGCCGGATCGAGATCGACGCCAGGGACCTGCTGCAGGAGCGACGTCAGGCGCTGCAGCGCCGGCGCGCCCCGGTGGCGCGCGCCGGGGGCGATGCCCGGCGGTCGGGCTGGTCGGCGGGCGCGGAGCCGATCTCCGACGAGGCGCGCCGCGAACTGGCCGAGATCGAGGCCGCGCTGGGGCGCATCGAGGAGGGGAGCTACGGGGTCTGCGAGGCGTGCGGCGGGCCCATGGGGCTCCAGCGCTTGCGCGCCATCCCGGAGGCGCGCTATTGCCTCGCCTGCAGTGGCAACCACCCCGTCGCAAGGTGACCGGCACCCGGTCCACGCCTATCCGCTCGGCGACGCGCTCTACCTGAACCTGACGAGCGCGTGCACCCTGGCCTGCGTGTTCTGTCCCAAGATCCGCGACCGCGACTTCGTCGTGGGCGGGTTCGACCTGCGCCTCGTCCATCCCCCCGGCGTGGAGCAGGTGTGGGACGCCGTCCGGGCGGTGGGCCTGGAAGGTCGCTCGGAGGTGGTCTTCACCGGTTTCGGGGAGCCCACCCGGCGGCTCCAGGTGCTGCTCGAGATCACGCGGCGGCTGAAGGCGGCCGGCGTCCGTCGCGTCCGGGTGGACACCGACGGGCTCGCCAGCCTGCGGGAAGGGCGGGACGTGGTCCCCGAGCTGGCCTTGGCCGGCGTGGACGCGCTGAGCGTCTCGGTCAACGCGCCCGACGCGGTCACCTACGCGCGCGTCTGCCCGAACCCGTACGGCGAGCGGGCCTGGAGCGCGGTCTGCGAGTTCGTTCGCGCCGCGGCGCGGACCTTCCCGGACGTCGCCGCGAGCTGCGTGGGCATGCCGGGCCTCTCTCGCGACGCCTGCGAGCGGCTGGTGCTCTCGCTCGGCGCCCGCTTCCGCTGGCGGCCCTACGATCGGCTGGGGCGGGTGGACGACGAGGCTCCCTCGGGCCCCCGGTCCGACAGCTGAAAGGTGCCGGGTTCCTCGGATTCGCTGGAATGCGCCCGGTCATCGGTGCATTCTATGCGTATGTTCCGCAGCCTTTGCGTCCCGCGACCCCTGGGGGGGGTGTGATGGCAGATCACGTGAACGCGATGTTTCCGGGCCGCGTGGCCGGAGCCGCCGAGCGCATCCTCATCGTGGACGACGAGCCCAACGCCCGGAAGGGCCTGGCCGACATCCTGCGCGACGAGGGCTACGAGATCCGCGAGGCGAGCGACGGCGAGGAGGCGCTGTCGCGGATCGCCGAGTTCGCCCCGGCGGCGGTCCTCACCGACGTGCGCATGCCGCGGATGGACGGCATCACGCTGCTCAAGCGGGCGCGCGAGCTCGGCTCCGAGGCGGTCTTCGTGATGATGACCGCCTTCGCCAGCATCGAGACGGCGGTGGAGGCGATGCGGGCCGGCGCCGAGAACTACCTGGTGAAGCCGCTCGACGACAAGGCGGTGCTGGTGGTGCTCGAGAAGGCGCTCGAGAAGCTGCGCCTGCAGCGGGACACGGCCAGCCTGCGCGAGCGGGTCCGGGAGCGGTACCGGTTCCACAACATCGTCGGCGACGCGCCGGAGCTGCAGGCGGTCTACGAGGTGGTGAAGCGGGCCGCCCCGACCCGCGCCACGGTGCTCATCCTCGGCGAGTCGGGCACCGGCAAGGAGCTCATCGCCCAGGCGCTGCACGAGGAGTCGGAGCGCAAGGACAAGCCGTTCATCAAGGTGAACTGCGCCGCCTTGTCGGAGACGCTCCTCGAGAGCGAGCTCTTCGGCCACGAGAAGGGCTCCTTCACCGGCGCCATCGGCCGCAAGGAGGGGCGGTTCGAGCTCGCCGACGGCGGGACGCTGTTCCTCGACGAGATCGGCGACATCTCGCCGGCGCTGCAGATCAAGCTCCTGCGCGTGCTCCAGCAGAAGGAGTTCGAGCGGGTCGGCGGGGTCCAGACCCTGAAGGTGGACGTGCGCGTGGTGGCCGCCACCAACCGCGACCTCGCCGCCGAGGTGAAGACCGGGAAGTTCCGCGAGGATCTCTACTACCGGCTGAACGTCGTCGCGGTGACGCTGCCCCCGCTGCGCCAGCGCAAGGGCGACATCCCGGCGCTGGTGACCCACTTCGTCGAGAAGTACTCGAAGGCCTACGGCAAGGACATCCGCGACCTCGCCCCGGGCACGCTCAACGCGCTCCTCTCCCACGACTGGCCGGGCAACGTGCGCGAACTGGAGAACGTGGTGGAGCGGGCGGTGGTGCTCTGCAAGGGCAGCCAGCTCAGCGCCGACGACCTCCCGCCGACGCTGCGCGGGCCGCGCCCGAGCGAGCGCTCCGCCGGGGCGCTCATCCCCGGCGCGACCCTCTACGAGATCGAGCGCGAGGCCATCCTGCGGACGCTCGAGATCGTGGGCGGCAGCACCTCGCGGGCCGCCGAGATCCTCGGCATCAGCGTCCGCAAGATCCAGTACCGCCTGAAGGAGTACGGCGCCGCCGGGGCCCGGCGAGGGCCGGGCGGCGGCGAGGACGAGGAGCGCGCCGGCTAGGCTCGGCTCAGCTCAGGGCCCCGCGTCCGCGCGCGGGAGCCGCAGGGTGAAGCGCGCGCCGCCCTCGGGGGACTCGCCGGCGCGGATGGTGCCGCCGTGCTGGGTCACGATGGCGTGCACGATCGAGAGCCCGAGCCCCGAGCCGGCCGGCTTGGTGGTGAAGAAGGGCTCGAAGATGCGCTCGCGCAGCTCGGGCGGGATGCCCGGGCCGTCGTCGTCCACCTGGATCACCACGTCGGGCGCGTCCGCCGCCTCGACGGCGCTGCTGACCCGCAGGAAGCCGCCGGCGGGGATGGCCTCGACCGCGTTCAACGCCAGGTTCATCACCACCTGCCGGAGCCGCTCCTCGTCGCCTCGCACCGGGGGGACCGGGCGGAACTCGCGGATCACCTCCACGTCGCGGCGCTCGGCCTGGCCCTGGAGCAGGTCGAGCACCTTCGTGAGCACCGCCTCGACCGGCACGGTGTGGGCCACGAACTCCCGCGGCCGGGCGAACTGCAGGAAGTCCTCGAGGATGTGGTCGAGCCGGCGGATCTCGTCCCGGACCAGGGCCAGCGGCTCGAGCAGGGTCGGCTGCCCGTCGCGCGGCAGCTTGTGGATGCGCCGCTCGAGCACGGTGAGCTGGAGCGCGGCGGCGTTGAGCGGGTTGCGGATCTCGTGGGAGAGGCCGGCCGTCATGGTGCCGATGGCCGCCAGCTTCTCGGCGGTCTGGGCGCGCCGCGCCAGCTCGTGCTTCTCGGCGTGGAGCCGCACCTGCCGCATCGCCTGCTCCACCGTGACCAGCAGCTCCTGGGTGGCGCAGGGCTTCACGAGGTAGGCGCAGGCGCCGGCCCGCACCGCCGCCATGGCCGACTCGAGCGTGGCGAAGCCGGTGAGCAGGACGACCTCGCCGTCGGGCGAGGCCTCCTTGAGGCGCGGCGCGAGGGCGGTGCCGTCCCCGTCGGGCAGCCGCAGATCCACCAGCGCCACGTCGAAGCCCTCGCCGACCGCGACCCGCAGCGCGGCCGCGCAGGTGCCCACCCCGGTGACGTGGTACCCGGCGTCTTCCAGGATCTCGCCGAGGTTGTCCACCAGCGAGGCGTTGTCGTCCACGACCAGCAGGCGGGGGCGGCGCGGGAGGGAGGCGGAGGTCATGGCGGGCAGGCCCCCCCGGCGTGCAGCCGCTCCAGGGCGGCGAGCAGGGCGCCGGTGTCGAAGGGCTTCTCGAAGCGGCCGGCGCAGGGGAGGGGCGCCTCGGCGGCGAGGCCGGTCACCACCACCATGGGCAGCCCCGGGAACTTCAGCCCGAGGCGCCGCATGGCCTCGCCGTCGGGGCCCCCGGGCACCCGCAGGTCGCAGAGGGAGGCGAACGGGCGCACCGGCCCGAGCCGCTCGGTCTCCAGGACCGACCCGGCGGTCACCGCGGCGAAGCCGCGCGAGCGCAGCGCCTCGGTCAGGTTGTCCGACTGATGGGGATCGTCCTCCACGACCGCCACCAGGCCGTCGCGCCGGGCCGCGCCGAGGAGCTCCAGCAGGCGCTCGACCGGGACCGGCTTCGGCAGCACGGCGAGCAGCCCCTCGCGGCGGGCCGACTCGAGGTCGTCGTTCCCGGCGTGGGCCGTCATCACCACCGCCGGCAGGCCCGGGTCGATCCGGCGCACCCGGTGGACCAGCTCGGCCCCGCCCATGAGCGGCATGCGCATGTCGGTGAGGAGCGCGTCGTAGCGGCGCGCCGCCGCCAGGCCGAGCGCCTCGGCCCCGCCGGCGGCGAGGCTCACCTCGTCTCCCTCGTCGCGGACGATCTCCGCCAGGTTCTCGGCGAAGTCGCGGTTGTCGTCCACGATGAGGTAGTGGCGCATGGGGCCCTTCAGCGGGTGGGGAGGGTGACCACGAAGCGCGCGCCCGCGCCGGGCCTGGGATCGTAGGTCACCGCGCCGCCGTGCCGGTCCACGATGCGCTTCACCAGGGCGAGGCCGAGCCCGTTGCCCTTCTCTCGCGTGGTGATGAGCGGCTCGAAGAGCCGGCGGCGCACCTGCTCGTCCACGCCCGGGCCGCTGTCCTCGACCGCCACCTCGACCCCGTCCTCGCCGGCCTGGCGGGCCTCGACCCGCACCCGCCCCGCGGGCGCGGCGGCCTGCACCGCGTTGTCCAGCAGGTTCACGAACACCTGCCGGAGCTGCAGCGCGTCCCCCATGACGTCCGGCAGCCCGCCGAGCCCCTCGAGCTGGAGCTCGACCTCCGGCGGGCGCCGCACCGCCTCGGCCACCCCGCGCAGCACCGGCTCGAGCGGCACGCGCACGCGGGCCAGCGGACGGTTCCGGATCATGTCGAGCAGGTTGCCGATGATCCCGTTCGCGACCGCGAGCTGCTCGCCGATGCGGTCGGCGTGCTTGCGGGCCCGCTCGTCCTCGCCGATGCGCCCCTTGAGGATGAAGAGGGAGGTCTCGATGACGCCGAGCGGGTTTCGGAGGTCGTGGCCGATCGAGCCGACCAGCTGCCCGAAGGTGCTGAGCCGCTCCGCCCGGGCCTGCTGGGCGAGCAGATCCTCCCGGTAGGTGTGCAGCATGATGGCGAGCTCGAGGTCGAGGATCTTGCCGAGCGCGACGCGCGTGGCCTCGAGCGCTTCCGGGCGGGCGAGGTAGTGCTCGTCCACCACCGCGTTCAGCTCCCGGCGGATCACGTTCATGGCGCCGAACATGTAGTGCTGCGGGAGCGCGATGCGGACGTGGTAGCGCCCGATGCGGCAGCGGGCCTCGAAGTAGGCCTCGTCCCACGGACCGGCCAGGAGCCGATCCAGCCAGGCCTGCAGCGTCTGCCGCAGGTGGCCGACCTGCGACTCGCCGCCGGTCAAGGACCGCCGGGCGCCTTCGTGGCTGAGGATGCGGGCGTAGAAGACGTCCGCGATGCGCGGGAACCGGGGCGCGGCCACCTGGTGGAGGTCGCGCAAGGCCTGCTCGTCGCCCGCGCTCCAGTCGACGTAGCGCTTGAGCTCCCCAAACAGGGTCTCATCCATGCGATCCGGGTTCTACACGGGTACTTGACGGTAATCAATGCAACCGTGCGGACGAGCGCACGAGGGAGGTCCCGCCGCAGGGGGGAGGGGCGAAGCCCATCCCCGTCTAGTGACTGACCAGCACCGGCTTCGGGCTGATGTGCACCATCCGATCGCAGACGCTGCCGAGGAACATGCGTGCGACCGCGCCGCGGCCCCGGCTCCCGACCACGACCAGATCCACGTCCGGCGCGGAGGCCGCCTCGGCGATCGACTCGGCCGGCGCGCCGTACATCACGCTCGTGTCCACGCTCAGCCCCGGCTCCTCCAGCTTGAGCACCGCCTCGTTGAGCAGCTTCTCGGCGTAGGCGCGGTGCTCCTTCTCCACCTCGGCGATGGTGAGCCCGTAGGCGTCGGGCGGCAGGAGCATCCTCGGCACCACGTAGACGAGCGTGAGCTTGGAGCCGAAGCGGAGCGCGATGTCGGCCGCGAGGCGGGCAGCCTTGCCGGCGGCCTCGGAACCATCCACTCCCACGAGGATGCGCTTCATGGCGAACCTCCGGTTCGATCATCCCAGGGCCCGTGCGCTCCGTAAAGAGCCCGCGGCGGCCTCATGGGGTCGTGCAGAAGCTGCCGCGGGGCCCGCGCCGGACGCAGATTTCGCGCAGCAAATGGCTGGAATATCGACGGTTTGCAGCTCGACGTGGATTTCCGTGCCGGCACGCCTCCTGAAAGAGCCGAAGCGCCGGAGGTCGAACCATGCCCGTCTCCTCGCAGCCACACCTGCGCGCCCGCGCGCTCCCCATCCACTCGCTCGAGATCCGCTCCGCCGACGGCCGCTGGAGCAGCCACTCGAGCGTCCGCTGCCTCGACCGCCAGCAGTCCGTCCCCCTCGAGAGCTGCCTCGACTGCGAGCGGAGCGGCGGCCTCACCGACGCGCCGGCCGGCCCGGACCGGTTCGTGGACTGCCGGGGCGCGAGCCCCGCCGGCCGCCGCGCCGCCACGGAGGCGGCGGAC
>JAJXVM010000143.1 GCA_021782135.1 Myxococcales bacterium
CCGGCGCCGGCGCCGGCCCTGTCCGGGCTGCTGCCCCTGCTGCTCGCCGGGCTGGGCGTCGCCGCCTTCGGGGCGGGGGGAGGTGGGGGCGGCGGTCTGCGGCGCGGCGGGAGGCTGGGCGCCTTCGCCACCCGGATTCGGGGTCTGCTCGTTCTCGGTCATGCTGTGTCTGCTCCGGCCGCGCCCGTGCTGGGCGGCTCGGTCCTTCGGCTGGTCTGGTCCGGCGCGGCGTTCGCGTGTGCTGCCGAATCGGGCTGTTCGCGGGCTTCGCGCCCCCCCGGTCCGCTGTGCGCGCCTCGCTCCCGAAGAGCGGCGCGACGGAGTTCAAGGAGCCGTACGACCGGGGGATCACCCCCCCGCCGCCGGTAACCTAGTGCGCGGGCAGGGAGGAGACAACGCCTTCATAACAAAAATCGGGAAGGAAGCAAAACGTTCGTGAGTGGCCGGGTCAGGGCCGCACCGGCGCTCCGTCGAGCCAGCCGGGCGGCAACGCGACGACCGGCCCCATCTCGGAGAGCAGCGCGGCGGCGCGGATCTCCGGCACGCGGCTGGCGAGCCGGAGGAGCGCGGGGTCCTCTCGCGCCTGCTCCACCGCCGACGAGAGCCGCTCGAGCAGCCCGACCTCCGGCTCGATCCGGCGGACCTCGAGGTCGTCCCCCGGCCCGTAGCCGGCGCGCTCCTTCGCGAGCGCGACGGCGTCGTCGAGCGTGCCGAGCCGGTCCACCAGCTGGTGCTCGAGCGCCTGCGCCCCGGTCCAGACCCGCCCCTGCGCCACCGCGTGCACCTGGTCGCGGGTGAGCTTGCGCCCCTCGGCGACGCGCGCCAGGAAGGTCTCGTAGAAGGCGCCGATCTGCTGCTCGACCAGCTTGCGCTCCCCGGGGCTCCACGGCTTGAGCGGCGACTCGACGTCGGCGTTGGCGCCCCGCTGCAGCACGACGTCACGCACCCCGAGCTTCCCGAGCAGCCCGGAGAGCTCCGGCTTGAGGGCGAAGACGCCGATCGAGCCCGTGAAGGTGGAGGGCTCGGCCAGGATGTCCCCGGCGCCCACCGCCGCGAGGTAGCCGCCGCTCGCGGCGCTGTCCCCCATCGACGCCACCACCGGCTTGCCGCCGCGGCGGGCCGCCACCACCGCGCGCCAGACGAGGTCGGAGGCGAGGGCGTCGCCGCCGGGGGAGTCGATCCGCAGCACGATGGCCTTCACCTCGCGGTCGGCGGCCGCGGCGCGGAGCTGCTTCACGACCGTGTCGGCCCCGGCGACCACGTCGAAGAGCGGGTCGAAGCGGCTGCGGCCGGTGGCGATGGTGCCCTCGAGCCGGATCACGGCCACCGCCGGCCGGGGGCCCCAGCGCTGCGCCCGGCGCGGCGGGCTCGGGTCGTCCGACTCGCTCGTCCGCACCGAGCGCCCGAGCAGCTGCGCCAGGCGCGCGTCGAACTCGTCCGGCCAGACCGCCGCGTCCGCCAGCTTCGCCTGCACCGCCTGCTCGGCCGTGAAGAACCCCTGGTCCACCAGCTCGCGGACCCGCGCCTCCGGGAGGAGGCGGGCGGCGGCGATGGCCCGCACCTCGCGCCGGTAGAGGTCGTCGAGGATCGAGGTGGTGACCTCGCGCTGCGCCTCGCTCATGTCGGCGCGAGTGAGGGCGTCGGGGGCGTTCTTGTACCGGCCGATGGCCACCACCTCGAACTCGACCCCGAGCCGCGCCAGCCCCTCGCGCAGGAAGGGGCTGTTCGAGGCCAGGCCGTTCAGCTGCACCACCCCCGAGGGCGGCGCCCAGACCGCGCTGGCGGCGGTGGCGAGCCAGTACCCGCGGTTGCCCCCGCCGGAGATCCAGGCCACCACCGGCTTGCGCGCGCGCACCTCCGCGAGCTTGTGCCGCAGCTCCTCCACCCGCGCGGCGCCGACCGGCAGCTCGTCGATCTCCACGATCAGGGCCGGCGACGGGTCGTCGCGGATGCGGTCGAGCCGGGCCAGCAGCTCGCCGTAGGGATCGCGCCGGGGGAGCGGGAGGAGGAGCGGGCGCGAGCGGGCGAGCGCCTTCGAGAGCTGGATGACCGGGACGGTGTGCTCCTCGGTCGTGAGCCCGCGGTAGCGCTCGGTCGAGATCCGGGCCCCCAGGTTCCAGGCGCGGCCCGGCGCCTCGCTCGAGCCGGTCAAGCCCGAGGAGAGCCCGAAGTGCGGGGTGGAGATGGTGAGCGCCAGCTGGGCGAGCAGCGCGCCCTCGACGCCCGGCGCGTCGCGCAGCGGGAGCAGGACCTGCGCCTGCAGCCCGTAGCCGTGCGGGAAGTCGGCGCGGAACCCGAGGGCGCCGTGGGTCACGTGGAAGGCGTCGCGCCCCTCGTCGCCGGCGTACAGGTCGCCGGAGAGGGTGAAGGTGTCGCGCGCGAACCGGGTGGCGGCGCCGAGGTCGTAGCGGACGGGGAGCGCCCGCCCCGACTCGCGAGCCTGGAGGCCCAGGGCCGAGGCGCCCACCGAGAGCCAGCGCGCCGGGCGCAGCGTGAGCCCCGCGTCGATGCTGCGGAGCGCGTCGAGCGCCGGATCGGGCGAGGAGTAGTGGTTCCAGGCGAGGCCGAGGGAGAAGACCGGAGTGGGGGAGAACGCCAGGCCGAGGCCGGTCTTGCGGTAGCGCGAGCCGCCGCCGTCGCCGGGGCGCGCCCACTCCATGGAGAGCGTCGGCACGAGCGGCCCGAGCGGCGCGCTGGCCCAGAAGCCGTCGCCGAGGAAGCCGCGGTCGCTGCCCTGCTCGTGGAAGTACTCGAGCGCGAGGCCGCCCACGAAGCCCGTCCCGGCCGGGTTCACCGCCAGCGCGGTCGGCTCCTCGGCGGTGGCCGCGCCCTCGGGCGTGACCGCCAGGCCGACCGGAGCGCCGCGGGCGCGCTCGACGAGCGTCATGGCCTGGGCGACCGCGAGCGCCGGGAGAGACAGGGCGGCCGCGGCGGCGAGCGGCTTCACGAAGCGTGTCATGGGCCGCGATTGTAGCGTGGCGAGCGCTCGCCCGCCGCGCCGCCGGCCATCCAGCTTGGAGTCCTCCGGCCCCGGCCGGGCCGCGGGAGGCTACTCCTGGCCCTCGTCCTCGACGCGCCGCAGGTCCTCCTCGGTGAGCGGCTCGAGGTTCCCGGCCTGGTGCTTCCGGAAGAGCTCGAAGATCTGATCCTTGTGCGGCCGGCGCTTGCCGATGGGGCAGCGCTCCCAGTCCTGGAACGGCTCGTCGCAGTAGCCGGTGCGGCGGTCGCCGCACTTGGGCTGCAGGTACGCGCCGAGCTCGGGGACCGCCTTCGTGACCTCGCGGCGCATGAGCGCCACCATGTGGCGGATCTCCCACTGGGCCCGCCAGCAGAGCCGCAGGTCGGCGATGTGCAGGAGCTCGGCGAAGTTCACCATGATCTGGAAGTTGGTGGGGGTGGCGTTCGGGAGGACGAAGCGGGCGTCCTCCGCCGGCACCCCCTTGGCGAGCGCGAGCTGGTAGACGCGGGTGACCTCGGCCATGAGCGCGTCGTACTCCGCCGCGAGCCCGTTCCTGGCCCAGGTCTTCGGGGTCACGTACTCGAGCCGGTCCTCCTTGTACTTCACGTAGCGCTGGCTCTGCTGCTCGAAGCTGATGCCGATGCGGTGGCGCACGAGCTGGTGGCTGAGCGACCGCGAGACGCCGGAGAGGCCGAACCAGAAGACCACCTGCTCGAGCGGCGAGGCGTGGCCGGTCTTGAGCCGCTCCTGGATGAACTCCCGGATCTGCGCGGCGGTGATCCGGCCCTCGCCGATCTCGCTCCAGACCTCGCGCGGCGTCTTGGGCGTGTAGCAGGTGCGGTAGGCGCCGTAGAGCTTCGCGAGCGGATCGCGGGCGTGGTCGATGAGGGTCACTTCGAGGGCCATGGGCTCCTTCTACCCTGGTGGGCGGCCCGGTTCCAATCGGAGCGGAGCCCGCCTTCCCGTGCTACAGGATCGGGCCCATGAACGCTCCCGACCCCGGCGCCCGGCTCGCCGCCAAGCTCGCCTCCAGCTCGTGCGTGGAGATGACGCAGCTCGTGATGCCGTCCCACGCCAACCGGCTGAACACCGCCTTCGGCGGCCAGGTGGTGAGCTGGGTGGACCTCGCCGCCGGGATCGCCGCCCAGCGCCACACGCGCATGCCGTGCGTGACCGCCTCCATCGACCAGCTCTCCTTCCTCTCCCCCATCCACGTGGGCGACGTGGTCATCCTCCGCGCCCGCCTGAACGCGGTCTTCGGCACCTCGATGGAGATCGAGGTGGTGGTGGAGGCCGAGGACCTCGGCACCGGGGTCCGGCGGCCCTGCTGCGACGCGTTCCTCACCTTCGTCGCGCTCGGCCCGGACGGGAAGCCGGCGCGGGCGCCGCTCCTGCTCACCGAGACCGAGGCCGAGGCGCGCAGGCAGGCCGAGGCGCGGGAGCGGCGGGCGGCGCGGATCGCCTGCCGCACCGCGCGCGCCGCCCCGTCCGTCGCGGAGAGGGGGGAGGAGCGATGAGCCGCAAGCACCTCGGGGCCGCCGCGCTGGCGGCGCTGCTCTGCGCCTGCCGCACCGGCGCGCCCACCTCCCGGCCGGCCGAGGCGCCGGCGGCGGGGATCGACCCGGGCATCCTCGACCGCGCGGTGAACCCGTGCGACGACTTCTACGCCTTCGCCTGCGGCGGCTGGATCGCGCGGACGCAGATCCCGCCCGACAAGCCGAGCTGGAGCCGCGGCTTCTACGAGCTGCGCGAGAAGAACCTGCGCGAGCTGCGGACCATCGCCGAGGAGGACGCGGCCGGGCGCACCGACCCCCAGGACCGCTTCCCCGACAAGGTGGGCGCCTACTACGCGAGCTGCATGGACGAGCGCGGGGTCGAGGCGCACGGGCTCGCCGACCTCAAGGCGGAGTGGGCCAGGCTCGACGCGGTGAAGGACCCGGCCTCGCTCGTGGACGCGGTCGCGCACCTGCACCGGGAGGGCGTGTTCGCGCTCTTCAGCTTCAGCTCGGAGCAGGACGCCAAGGACGCGACCCAGGTGATCGCGGTGGTGGAGCAGGGCGGGCTGGGGCTGCCCGACCGCGACTACTACCTCTCCACCGACCCGAAGTCGGAGGAGATCCGGAAGCTCTACCGCGCCCACGTGGAGCGCATGTTCTCGCTCGCCGGCCGCACGCCCGGCGAGGCGGCGCGGGTGGCCAAGGACGTGCTCGCCATCGAGCGCGACCTGGCGGAGTCGCACTACACCCGGACCGAGATGCGCGACCCGAAGCGCATCTACAACCGCGTGGACCTGCGCGGGCTGGAGAAGCTCGCCCCCCAGCTCGACTGGAGGCGCTACCTGGAGGGCGTCGGCCACCCGGCCATCACCGCCATCAACGTCACCACGCCGCGCAACGTGGAGCAGCTGGGCCGGCTCGCGAAGACGACCCCGCCGGAGCGCTGGCGCGCCTACCTCGAGTGGCACCTGCTCGCCAAGGCCGCCCAGGACCGCGCCGTCCCGAAGGCCTTCGTGGACGAGCACTTCGCCTTCTCGGCGGCCGCCTTCACGGGGGCGAGGGAGCTGGAGGCGCGCTGGAAGCGCTGCGTCTCGCTCACCGACGGGGCGCTGGGGGAGGCGCTCGGGGAGGCCTACGTCCGCCGCCACTTCGGCGCCGCCGGGAAGGCGGCCACCACCCGGCTGGTCGCCGAGATCGAGCAGTCGATGAGCGGCGACCTGGCCGGCCTCCCCTGGATGGACTCGCCGACGCGGGCCCAGGCCGAGGCCAAGCTCGGGAAGGTCTTCAACAAGGTCGGCTACCCCGACAAGTGGCGCGACTACTCGAAGCTGGAGGTCCAGCCCGATCGCTGGCTCGCCAACCTGCTCGCCGCCGATGCCTTCGAGGTGAACCGGCAGCTCGACAAGGTGGGCAAGCCGCTCGACCGCGGCGAGTGGTACATGAGCCCGCCGACGGTGAACGCCTATTACGACCCGGCGCTCAACGAGATGGTCTTCCCGGCCGGCATCCTGCAGCCGCCCTTCTTCACCCTGGGGGCTCCGCCGGCGGTGAACTACGGCGCCATCGGCATGGTGGTGGGGCACGAGCTCACCCACGGCTTCGACGACGAGGGGCGCCGCTACGACGCGAACGGCGACCTGCGCGACTGGTGGACGCCGGCGGTGGACCAGGAGTTCGACCGGCGCGCCGAGTGCGTCGCGAAGCAGTACGAGGGCTACCAGCCGCTGCCCGGGATCCACCTCAACGGCCACCTGACGCTCGGCGAGAACATCGCCGACCTCGGCGGCGCGAAGCTGTCCTACGCCGCGCACCGGCGCACCCTCGGGGCCGCGCCGGAGGTGCCCGACGCCAGCGGCTTCACCCCCGACCAGCAGTTCTTCCTCGGCTTCGCCCAGTCCTGGTGCCAGAAGACGCGCGAGCAGATGGTGCGCATGCTCGTCACGGTGGATCCGCACTCGCCGCCGCAGTTCCGGGTGAACGGGCCGCTCTCGAACCTGCCCGAGTTCCAGAAGGCCTGGAAGTGTCCGGCGGGCTCGAAGATGGTGCGGGCGGATCGCTGCGAGGTCTGGTGAGGCGGACGGGCGGGGGCGCCGCGCCCTACCCGCGCACCCCCGCCGCCAGCACCGCCGGCAGCCGGGTCCAGCTGTCGCTCGCCTCCAGGGCCGCGAGCCGCGGCCCGAGCTGGCCCAGGGTGCGGTAGCTCGGGAACCAGGGGTGCTTCACCACGCCCCGCGCCGGCCCGCGGATCACGCACTTCTCGACGCCTTCGAGCATGCGGCTGTCGTGCACGAACCCGCGTCCGCTCTGGACGTCCTCGAGCGGGGCGCCCGGGAAGGCGCCCCACGGCGTGGAGCCGAGGGCGAAGGAGAAGCCGGGCCAGAGGTTCACCGCGACGGTCCCGTAGCGCAGCCGGTCGATGGCCGCCTCCAGCGCCGGCGCGACGGCCGGATGGGCCTCGAGCGCGGACGGGAGCAGCAAGGTGGCGTTGAGCGTGCCCCAGAGCCGGCGGTTGCAGAACTCGACCGCCTGGTCGAGGAAGTCCACCGGATCGTCCGAGCCGACCGGCACCTCGGAGAGGATCGAGCAGAAGGGCTCGGTGCGGAAGGCGCGCTCGCTCGCGTCGCCGGCGTCGAGGCCGGGGAGCAGCGTCCAGGGCAGCGCGCCCGGCCCGGCCTCGGTCCGGCGAAGCCCGGCCCGGCCGGCGGTGAGCTGGGCGTAGCGATCGCCGGCGCCGGGGTACCAGGCGGCCCGCGCCGGGGTGTCGCGGAGGTGGCCGAAGATCCGGTCGAGGAGCTCGCCGCGGCGGCGCCAGCCGCGAGGCGTGATCAGCATCTTGGCGGCGTTGCAGTTGAAGGAGGCGTTGTGGGTGACCATGCCGGCCACGCTCTCGGCCTGCCAGGCCAGCTCGGCGTCGGTCCAGGGGCCGGGCACCACGACGACCGGCGAGACGTTCCCGAGCTCGCTCGTCACCTCCTTGCCGAGGAGCGGCTCCCCGCGGGCCATGCGCGCGCTCCGCTCCGGGCCCGGCGGTCCCCACACCAGCAGGTCGTGGGTGCGGTCCGCGCCGGTGATGTGCACCTCGTCCACCGAGGCGTGGCGCGCCAGCCAGGCGCCCTCGGCCGGGCCGCCCTGGACCACGGCCAGGAACCCGGCGGCGATCGCGTCGGCGAAGGCCTCCTCGAGGAACGGCCCGAGGTAGCCGTTCACCGGCGAGAGCTTCAGCACGCAGGCCTTCCCCTCGTTGAAGATCTTCGTCACCACGTCGGTGGTGGGGATGGAGTTGACGTTCCCGGCGCCGAGGATCAGGCACACCCGGCCGGCGTGGTCCGGCGCCCGGTGGAAGCGCGCGCGGTCCTCGGGCGAGGCGCCCGGCAGCAGGCGCGCCGTGGCGCGGATGCCGGGGAAGAGCAGCCGGTCGCGCACCGTCTCCGGGAACACCTGGACCTCGAAGCGGCCGTCGGCGCGCCGCTGCACCGGGCCGATGGGGGTCGAGCCGCCGCGGGCCAGCGCCGTGAGCGACTCGATCACCTGGCGGAGCAGCCGCAGGGTGACGAAGGGCCCCGAGATCCACTCCTCTCCCTCGAGCGGCGCGCCCTCCGGGATGCCCTTGGCGCGGCTCGCCGCCCGGGCGCTCGCGCCGGCGACGCGGGCCATGCCGTCCCGCATCCGCCGGGCGAGGGCCGCCTTGTCGGGCAACGGCAGCCGGACGAGCGCGGGGGCCCCCGCGCGGACCCGGGCCAGCACGGCCTCGAGCGCCGGCGGCGGTGTGGGGTCGGGCGCGGCGACGCCGGTCATGGACCTCGTCCTCCCGCGAGAGGCGCCACGGGGACTAGGCCGCCCGCCCGGCGCGGAGCGTGATGAGCGTGACCTCCGGATCGGAGCCGACGCGCAC
>JAJXVM010000144.1 GCA_021782135.1 Myxococcales bacterium
GCGAAGGCCCGAGCGAGAGCGGGGGCCCCCCGGCGCTCCTCGTGGCCGCCCCTCCCTGACCCCCGCCCCGGCGGGGAGGGAAGGGCGCGCCGCCGAGGCTCGACTCGCCCCGCGCGCCCCCCCCCCGCCGTCCACGCGCCCCGGAACCCGTTGACGATCTCGCTTGAGTGTATTAGCGTGACTGTCAACTTTTCAGTATTGAATCCTCAGTATCTTATCTACACACGACGACACCGAATGGGCTTCCTCCTCCCGCCAGCCGAGATCGAGCGCGTCGAGCGCGAGCGCGCCGGCGGGATCACCAGCCGGGAGGTGGTGCGGCTGTTCGGCGCTCGCGGGGCGCGGCTCTCGGAGGCGACCTTCCGCAAGTACGTCCAGGCCGGGCTGCTGCCCCGCAGCCGGCGCGTGGGGCGCAAGGGCAAGCACACCGGCTCGACCGGGCTCTACCCGGTCTCGGTGGTGCGGCGCATCGACCTCATCAAGCGGATGCTGGCGGAGGGGCTCACCCTCGAGGACGTGCGCGGCAGCTTCGTCGCGCTGCGCATGCGCATGGACGAGGTGGAGTCGGGGCTCTCGGGCCTGGTGGGGGAGCTCGAGCGGAAGGCGCGGGCGCACCCGCGCCGCCGCGAGGTCGAGGAGGAGCTGGCGCGCGCGGTGCGGGAGGTCAGGACGGCGCTGCGGCGGATCGAGAAGGTGGGCGGGAGGGTCGCGGTGGTCCCCGGCACGGAGACCGGCCGCGCGAGCTAGGGCCGGGGCGCCAGGCGCGCCGGCTCAGGTGCAGGGAACGGCCCGCGCGAGCGGGCGGGTGAGTGGGAAGGGAGGCTCGGGATGAGCGAGGCGAGGCGGAGCGAGGGGGAAGGGCTGCAGCCGGCGGAGGAGGGGGCGGGCGAGGCGCTCGAGGAGGGGCGGCGGGGCCGCCGCCGGTCCAAGACCATGTCTCGCAAGGAGATCGCGCGCGAGCTGCGCAAGCAGCGGGCGCTCGGGGTGATGGACCCCGAGCTGCAGCAGGTGATCGAGGAGATCGCCGCGGTCCGGCCGCGCTCGCGCGCCGAGTGCGCCAACGGGCCGCGCCCCTGCATGTTCGTCTCCTGCAAGCACCACCTCTACCTCGACGTCAACCCGGCCACCGGGTCGATCAAGCTCAACTTCCCGGACAAGGAGATCTGGGAGATGGCCGAGACCTGCGCGCTCGACGTGGCCGACCGCGGCGGGATCACCCTCGAGGAGGTGGGCGGGATCATGAACCTCACCCGCGAGCGGATCCGGCAGGTGGAGACCCGGGGCCTGCTGAAGCTCCGCGCCGTCACCGAGGACGAGCCGGAGGTGAAGTCCCCTCCGCCGCAGGCGCGGTACGACGACGCCGAGGACGTCGACTAGCGTCCTTGAAACTCTCGCGCGCGGCGAGTACAAGGAGCACCCCCCTCTTGGAGGTGCTCATGGTTCGCCGCGCCCTTCTCTCGGTCTCGGACAAGACCGGGCTCGTGGAGTTCGCTCGCCGCCTCGCCGCGCTCGGCGTCGAGATCCTCTCCACGGGCGGGACGGAGCGGGCGCTGGCGCAGGCCGGCGTCCCGGTGACCTCGGTGGGCGCCTGGACGCAGGCCCCGGAGATCCTGGGCGGCCGCGTCAAGACCCTGCACCCCCGCGTGCACGGCGGCATCCTCTACCGCCGCGGCCTGGCCTCGGACGAGGCCGACGTGAAGGCGCGCGACATCCCGGCCATCGACCTGGTGGTGGTCAACCTCTACCCGTTCCGCCAGGCGGTCGCGGCCGGCAAGCCGTTCGCGGAGTGCGTGGAGGAGATCGACATCGGCGGCCCGACCATGGTCCGCAGCGCCGCCAAGAACTCGGCGCACGTGGGGGTGGTGGTGGATCCGGCCGACTACGGCCGCGTCGCCGACGAGCTCGAGCAGGGCCGGGCGCTCTCGGATGGCACCCGCTTCTACCTGATGAAGAAGGCCTTCGCGCACACGGCCGCCTACGACGCCGCCATCTCCGAGTACCTCACGGCGCGCGAGCAGCCCGAGTCCGAGCCGGCCCACTTCCCCGGCACCCTCGCCGCCGTCTACGGCAAGGTGCAGGACCTCCGCTACGGCGAGAACCCGCACCAGCGCGGCGCCTTCTACCGGGCCGGGCAGGAGCCGGAGGAGCCGACGGTGGCCTTCGCCGAGGTGCTCCAGGGCAAGGAGCTCAGCTACAACAACCTCGTCGACCTCGAGTCGGCGCTCGCCTGCGTCAAGGAGTTCGACGAGGTGGCGGCGGTGGTCATCAAGCACAACACGCCCTGCGGCGTGTCGCTCGGCCGCAGCCCGGCCGACGCCTTCGCCCGCGCCCGCGCCTGCGACCCGGTCTCGGCCTTCGGCGGGATCGTGGCCCTCAACCGGAAGGTGGACGCCGCCGCCGCCAAGGAGCTGACCGACCTCTTCCTCGAGTGCGTCATCGCCCCCGGCTACGACGACGAGGCGCGCGCCCTCCTCGCGGCGAAGAAGAACCTGCGGCTGCTCGCCGCGCCGCGCCTGGCCGAGCCGCGCTCCAGCTGGAAGCGGCGCCCCGAGGAGGCGCGCGAGCTGCGCTCCATCCCCGGGGGCCTGCTGGTGATGGACCGCGACCTCGGCGCCGTGCGGCGCGAGGACTGCAAGGTGATGACCAAGCGCGCCCCCACCGAGCAGGAGTGGCGCGACCTCCTCTTCGCCTGGAAGGTCGTCAAGCACGTGAAGTCGAACGCCATCGTCTTCGCCCAGGGCGACCGCACCACCGCCATCGGCGGCGGGCAGACGAGCCGGGTGGAGTCGGTGAAGACGGCCGTGATGAAGGCCCAGCTGCCGGTCAAGGGCTCGTCGGTCGGCTCGGACGCCTTCTTCCCGTTCGCGGACGGCGTGGAGGCGATCATCCAGGCGGGCGCCACGGCGGTGATCCAGCCGGGCGGCTCGATGCGCGACGCCGAGGTGATCGCGGCCGCCGACCAGGCCGGCATCGCCATGGTCGCGACCGGGATGCGCCACTTCCGGCATTGATCGGGAGGGGGCCGCCCCTCCGCGCCGGCCGATCGCTCCCGCGCTCAGGCGCTCCGCGGCGCCCGGCCGCGCGCCAGCAGCTCCTCCGCGGCGTCCTGCAGGCGTGGCCCGGTGATGGGCTTCAGCACCAGCGCGTCGGCGCCCACCTGCCGCAGCCGGGCCTCGCCCTCCTCCTCGGTGAGCAGCCCGGAGAGGAGGACCACCGGAATGGCGCGCAGCGGCGGCTCGGGGTGGGCGCGCAGCTCGCGGACGAAGGTGAGCCCGTCCTTGCGAGGCATGACCACGTCGACGATCACCAGGTCGACGGGCTGGCGCTGGAGCAGCTCCAGGGCGTGATCGCCGTCGGAGGCCTCGGCGAACTCCCGGTCCGGGCCCGCGAGGTACAGCTTCACGATCGCGCGAATGCTCGGATTGTCGTCGACGATCAGGATCGTCGCCATCCCGCCTCCCCTCCCCGCTGGGGATCCTAGACCCGAAAGAGAAGGGCATGGAAAAAAAGCGCCGGGTGAGATAACCGGAAGCCATCATGCGCATCCTGGTCGTCGGCTCCGGCGCGCGCGAGCACGCGCTGGCCTGGAAGATTTCCCAGAGCCCCCTGGTGAGCGCCGTCCTGTGCGCGCCCGGGAACCCCGGCATCGCCCGGGTGGCCAAGCTGGTGGCCATCCCGGCCGACGACGTGGACGGCCTGGCCCGCTACGCCCGCGGCGACGCCGTGGACCTGGTGGTGGTGGGGCCGGAGGTGCCGCTGGTGAAGGGGCTCGCCGACCGGCTCCGGAAGGCGGGCATCCCGGTCTTCGGCCCGGAGGCCGCGGCCGCCGAGATCGAGGGCTCGAAGGCCTTCGCCAAGGAGGTCATGGCGGCCGCCGGCATCCCCACCGCCGAGTACGCCGCCTTCACCGAGCTCGCCCCCGCGGTCGAGTTCGCGCGCGCGCGCGGCGGCAAGGTGGTGGTCAAGGCCGACGGGCTCGCCGCCGGCAAGGGCGTCGTCGTCTGCGGCTCGCCGGAGGAGGCCGAGGCGGCCCTCCAGGACATGCTGGTCGCGAAGGTGCACGGCGCGGCGGGCGCCCGCGTGGTGGTCGAGGAGCGGCTCGAGGGTCCCGAGGCGAGCTGCATCGCCATCGTGGACGGCGAGCGCGCCCTCATGCTCCCGGCGGCGCAGGACCACAAGCGCGTCGGGGACGGCGACCAGGGGCCGAACACCGGCGGGATGGGCGCCTTCTCGCCCACGCCCAAGGTCTCGGCCGAGCTCCTCGAGGAGGTGCGCCGCACCGTGATCCTGCCGGCGCTGCGCGAGCTGGCGCGGCGCGGGCGGCCCTTCCGCGGCGCGCTCTACGCCGGCCTCATGCTCACGCCGAAGGGGCCGCGGGTGCTGGAGTTCAACGCGCGCCTGGGCGATCCCGAGACCCAGCCGCTCATGATGCGGGTGGCGGGCGACATCGTCCCGGCCCTGCTCTCGGCGGCCAACGGCAACCTGGAGGGCGTGGAGCTCCGGACCGACCCGCGGCCGGCGGTCGGCGTGGTGCTCGCCGCCGAGGGCTACCCCGCCCGGACCGCGCTCGACGACGCCATCGAGGGGGCGGAGGGCCCGTTCCCGGAGGACGTCCAGGTGTTCCACGCCGGCGTTCGCCGCGCCACCGACGGGCGCCTGGTGACCTCCGGCGGCCGGGTGCTCACCGTCTGCGCGCTCGGCCGCGACATGGCGGACGCGCGCGCCCGCGCCTACGAAACCGCCGCCCGCATCCGCTTCCGCGGGCAGCACCACCGCAAGGACATCGGCCTGAAATGAACCCCAAGGTCCTCATCCTCATGGGCAGCGACTCCGACTTCGAGGTGATGTCGGAGGCCAAGAAGGCGCTCGACGACCTCGGCGTGCCCTGCGAGCTGCACGTCTCGAGCGCCCACCGCACCCCCGAGCGCACCGCCCGCTACGCCCGCGAGGCGGCCGGGCGCGGCATCGAGGTGATCGTCTGCGGCGCCGGCGCCGCCGCCCACCTCGCGGGCGTGGTCGCCGCCGAGACGGAGCTGCCGGTGCTGGGCGTGCCGCTCGCCGCCAGCGATCTCTCCGGACTCGACGCGCTCCTCGCCACCGCCATGATGCCCGGCGGCGTGCCGGTGGGCACGCTCGGCATCGGCAAGGCGGGCGCCAAGAACGCCGGCCTCTTCGCCGCGCGCATCATCGCCCGGTCCGACGCGGCGGTGGGTGAGCGCGTGCGCGCGCAGCGCGAGCGGATGGCGCGCGAGGTCGAGGCCAAGGACGCGGCGCTGCAGTCCCGGCTCGCCGGCGGGAAGAAGTAGCCTGGCGGGGTGAGCGCGCTCGATCGCTACCTCGCCCGCGAGGTGCTGCTCCCCTTCGGGGCGGGGCTGCTGTTCCTCACCCAGATCCTGCTCGCCACGCAGCTGCTGGCCCAGGGGGACGTCCTCTTCGGCGCGGGGGTCTCCCTGGTCGATCTGGCCCGGGTGTGCGTGTACCTGCTGCCGCACCTGCTCGGCTACGTGCTGCCGGTGGCCTTCCTGCTCGGGGCGGTGGTGGGGGTGGGGCGCCTCGCCGAGGATCGCGAGCTGGTGGCGCTGTCGGCGGCCGGGATCGCGCCCTCCCGGCTGGTGCGCGTGCCGCTGCTCGTCGGCGCGGCGGCCACCGCGGCGGCGCTGGTCCTGTCGCTGCAGGTCGAGCCCGCCGGCCTTCGCGCCGCGCGCCACCAGCTCGACGAGCTCATCAAGCGGAACGTCACCAGCGAGGTGCGCTCCGGGACCTTCTTCGAGGAGATCCCGGACGTCACGCTCTACGCCGAGCGGGTGAAGAACGGCGGCTGGAACCACGTGCTCATCAGCGACCGCACCGATCCCACCGCGCCGCTCCTCGCGCTCGCCGACGCGGGCCGGCTGGAGCCCGGCGCGGGCGGCACGCTCGAGCTGCGCCTGACGAGCGGCGAGGCCCACCGCGAGGAGCTCTCGGAGGGCGAGTACGTCACCACCCGCTTCCGGCGCGGGAGCATCGACGTGGGGGTGGGGCAGACGCTGGAGGAGCGCAACCGGCTCCTCGGCTCGCCCTTCGAGCTCACCCCCCGCCAGATCGTCGGGCTCGCCCGGCAGGCCGAGGCGGCGAAGAATTCCGACGAGGCGCGCCGCTGGCGCACCTTCCTCCACCGCCGCATCGCCGGCCCGCTGGCGCTGCTCGCCTTCGCCCTGCTGGCCGTGCCCATCGCCGCCTCGCGCCGGGGCGGCCGCGCCTTCGGCTACGTGGCCACCTTGCTCGCGGTGGTGGCGTACTACGCCGTGCTCCGGGTGGGCGAGGGGCTCTCGCAGCGCGGCGCCCTGCCGTACTGGCTCGGCCCCGAGCTCGCCAACCTGGTGTTCGCGGCCGCCGGCCTGGCCGCCATCGCGCTCATGAACCGGCGCGGGGCGGGGGCGGTGCGGTGACCCTGTTCCTGCACCTCGTCCGCCGGGCGGCGGTGGCCTTCGTGGCCGCGCTCGCCGCGGTGGTGGCGCTCTTCCTGGTGGTGGACTTCGCCGAGAACGCCAGCGCCTTTCGCGGCCCGGGCTGGATCCCGGCGGTGCTCGAGATGTACGCCAACCGCTCCGGGGTGGTGGCCTGGCAGGTGGCGCCGGCGGCGATGGTGCTCGCGGCCGGGGTGACCGCCAGCGGGCTGCGGCGCACCCGCGAGTGGACCGCCATGCGCGCGCTCGGGCTCGGACCCTGGCGGCTGGCCCTGCCGGTGCTGGCGGTGGCCCTCACCGCCGCCGGGATCTTCGTCACCTTCGGCGACACCCTGGTCACCCGGGCCGGGCAGCGCGCCGACGCCATCCTCTCCCAGCGCTTCCACCGCGGCGGCTTCGGGCGGCCGCAGGAGCCGCGCCGCTGGTTCCGAGGCCGCGGCGGCCGGCGCATCTACCACCTGCGCGGCGGCGGCGGGACCTCCTTCGAGCGGGTCACCGTCCTGGAGGTCACGCCCGGCTTCCGGCTGGCGAAGCGGATCGACGCCGAGCGGATGGAGCCCGGGGCGACGGAGGGGGAGTGGCTGCTCTCGGAGGTGGCCGAGCGCACCTTCTCCCGCGACGGCCGGATGACCCTCGCGACCTTCCCGCGGCGGGCCTACCGCTTCGACGAGGAGCCGGGCGCCTTCGCGGTCCGGCCCGGGCGCCCCTCCCAGCTCACCCGCCCGCTGCTCGGGCAGCAGATCGCGCTCCGGCGCCGGCTCGGCCTGCCCTTCGCCGACTTCGTCCTCGAGTGGCACGACCGGCTGGCGCACCCCTTCGCCGCGGTGGCCGCCGGGCTGGTGGCGCTGGCGTTGGCGCTGCGCCGGGAGCGCAAGGGGCACCTCACCGCGGCCATCATCGAGGCGGTCGGCGTCTCGCTGGCGTTCTGGGCCGTGCAGGGGATCTTCTGGTCGCTGGGCGTCTCCGCCCGGCTGCCCCCGCCGGTCGCCGCCTGGGCGGCCCCGGCGATCTTCCTGGCCGCGGGGGCCTGGATGCTGCGGCGGAACGCCTAGCGCAGGGCGGCCCGCCGCGCCGTCCCTTCGTCCGCGGGCCGGCAGAGCTCCACCAGGAAGGAGCCGGCCAGCGGCTCCGGTCTCGCGCAGGGCAGCTCGCCCGCGGGATACCAGGCGACGCCGGCCTCGGTCAGCCGGACGCCCGCCGACTCGAACTGCCGCAGCCGCACCGCGATCGGCCCCGGGCTGGCGCGCAGCTCGGCCAGCTGGCGGCGCAGCGCGCGCTCCGTCCGGCCGCCGCGGTTGAGGTGGTTCACCGCAACCAGGCCGACGTCGCCGGCGAGGAGCAGCAGGACGGCCGCGCCGGCCGCGCGCGCGCCCCGGCGCGCCGGGGAGGCCAGCGCGGCCAGCGCGAGGACGATGGGCAGGAGCCAGAGCTGCGGCGCGAGCCGGGCCCACCAGCCCGCCGTGGTGACGAGCACCGTCGCCAGGAGGGCGGCGCCGGCCAGCCCGGCCCGCGCGGCGGCGCGGCGGCGCGCCAGGCAGACCGCCCCGAGCGAGAGGAGCAACGCCCCGCTGAACAGCGGGCCGAAGCCCCCCAGCCGCACGTCGCAGCCGGCGCACCCGGCCCCCTCCTCCCAGCGCACCGTCAGCGGGAGCTTCGGCCGCGCCCCCTCCTCGACGTGGTTCGAGGTGACGGCGAAGACCGAGCGCCCGAGCCGCTCGAGGCGGTTCATCGCGGCGAAGGCAGCCGGCCCGGAGTCGACGACGAAGTCCCGGGCGTGCGGGCCGGCTGCCGGGTAGAAGGGGTTCCCGTTCCGGAGCGCGTTCGTGACGTACGGGTTCCACCCGGTGCCGGCGGCCCCCAGCGCGAG
>JAJXVM010000145.1 GCA_021782135.1 Myxococcales bacterium
CGGCGCGCCCGTCCGCCTCCGCGCCGGCGGCCCGGGCCGCGGACCCGCTGCTCGACGCGGTGAGCGACGAGGAGCTGTCGCGCGAGCTCGGCACGGCGCCCGCGCCGTCGAGGCGGAGCGTCTACGTCCCGCCTCCGCCCGGGAGCGAGCTGCCCGAACGGCTCTCGCCCGAGCAGGTCAACCAGGCGGTCGCCACCCGGATGACCGAGCTGAAGCAGTGCATCGCCGAACAGCGTGCCGCCGAGCCCGGGCTCAAGGGGACGCTCAAGCTGCGCTTCGTCATCGGCGGGGACGGCGCCGTCCGCGAGGTCCACCCGGCGACCGACGAGCTCGCCCGGAAGCCCATCGCCCGCTGCATCGCCGGCGTGGTGAAGGAGACCCGGTTCCCGCGTTCCCGCACCCAGGGCCAGGAGGTGGTCTTCCCGTTCAAGTTCTGACGGGGCGTGCCCCTTGACCCGCCGGTGCGCGGCTGGCATTGAGTACGCCGCACGCGGGGGGCGGCCTTGGGAGCAGACGCGACCATGAAGCAGGGGGAGTCGGCGGAGTACCGCCCGGTCGAGCAGCTCGGGCTCGGGGAGATCGAGGCGCTCCGTCTCATCCTCCGCGGCGGCTCGGTGATCGACTGGCGCCGGCTCGACTTCCAGCAGCCGGAAGAGGTGGATCGCTTCCTGGCGCTCAACCTCCTCGACCTCGCCGACCCGCGCGACGAGGCGCGGCTGCGGGCCATCCTGGCGCAGGCGGTCGAGTACCTGCGCGGCGCGTTCGGGTACCGGGTGGCCGCGCCGGTGGCCGAGCCCTCCGACCTGCGCGAGCTGTTCCTCCTCGCCTCGGGCGCCGTCGAGCCGCGCAAGTACCGGCGCATCGCCTGCGTGGTGCTGAAGTGCATGCACGTGGTGCATCACGTCGAGGCGCGGGAGCTGCTCTTCCGCACCCCCATCCCGGAGGCCGCCATCTCGGAGATGGTGGACCGGCGGGTGATGGCCGAGGCGAAGCGGATGGCCCACCTCGGGTTCCCGGTGGTCGAGTTCAGCGGCAGCGTGAAGACCCGCAGCTCGCTCATCACCAAGCTCCTCTCCAAGCGGGAGAGCGTGGCCGCCCAGGTCTTCGACCGGGTGCGCTACCGGATCGTCACCGCCCGCCCCGACCAGGTCGCGCCGGTGGTGTGCCACCTCGCCTCGACGCTCTTCCCCTTCAACTACGTCGTGCCCGGCCAGACCCAGAACAGCCTGCTCAAGTTCCGGCAGATCGTCGGGCTGCACCCCCGAGCCGACGAGCTCGTGGCCCAGCTCCAGGCGCCGCTCGAGCTGGAGGCCGGCGACACCGCGCCCTTCAACGAGTTCAGCGCCGAGGGGTACAAGGTGCTCAACTTCGTGGTGGACCTGCCGGTCCGGATCGACGGCTTCCTCAAGGCGCCCGCGTCCCCCTCCGAGGACCTCGGCCGCGTGGTCTTCTCGCTGGTGGAGTTCCAGGTCCTGGACGCGGCCACGGCCCGCGCCAACGAGACGGGCGAGGCGAGCCACGAGCGTTACAAGAAGCGGCAGGTGAAGCAGGTGCTGCGCCGCCTGTCGCGCGGCCTGGTGGTGCCGAAGAAGGCGCCGGGGCCGAAGAAGAGGAAGCGGCGCGGCTGACGGGGGAGGTCATGCGCGAGGCCACCAAGGAGAGCCCGGCGGACCGCGGTGAGGTGATCCTGCGTGGACGCTGCCAGGTCTGCGGGGTGGAGGGCGAGGTGGTGACGCTGCCGGCGTCCGACCCGCCGAACCAGCTCTGCCAGCGCTGCGCCATCGAGTACCTCCAGGCCGGCGAGGACGAGGACGAGGCGCCGCGGCCCTGATCAGCCGGCCGCGGCGGCGAAGCTGACCGAGTCGGTGCCGTCGCTCCACTGGCCGTAGTGGAGGAGCCGCGCCCCGGTCCCGGCGGCGCGCATGGCCGCGTAGATGGGGGCGACGCCGCAGAGGCGCCGGCGCTCGTCGTCGAGCGTGGCGTCGCGGTGGAAGCCGGGCGGATCGCCGCGCGCCAGGAACTCGAGCGTGCGCCGGTCCTGCGCCGCGAGGCCGGCGAGCGCCTCGGGGGTGGGCGCCGCCGGATCGCCGTACATCGGGCCGACGTGGGCGAGGTCGGCGCCGGCGACGTAGCAGACGTCGCGCCCGGCGACCGCGCGCGCGAGCGCGTCGAGGAAGGGCCGGGTCGCCGCGGCCGGGTCGTCGAGGTGCGAGATGGAGGAGCAGAGCACCGGCAGGGCCAGGATGGGCCGGCCGGGGAAGAGGTGGCGCAGCCAGAGGATCTGGAACTCCACCGAGTGCTCCTGCTTGTGGCAGAGCTCGTCGGCGAACAGCTCCTCCTCGCCCAGCTCGGCCGCGAGGGTCTCGGCGAGCGCCCGGTCGGTGGAGACCGGGCCGAGCGGCGTGTCGTAGTCGAGGCGGGTGAGCGTGTAGGGGTGGGGCGGGGAGGCGTGGGCGGTGCCGAAGACCACGAACAGCTCGGCGTCACAGGCGGCGAGGGCGCGGTAGGCGTGTCCGTAGGCGGCGCCGCCGCGGTGCAGGTCGATGTGCGGGGCGACGAGGAGGCGGGTGCCGTTCCCATCGCGGTGGCCCCCTCCCTGACCCTCCCCCGCTCCGCGGGAGAGGGGAGGAGGCTGGCTCGAGGGCCGTCCTGTGCTCCCATCCTGCCCATCCGCCTGCGCCAGGAACCCGTCGAGGAGCCCCCGCAGCTCGTCCGGATCGTCCGGGTAGGCGCCGCCGGCGCAGCTCGCCGGGCGGGCGGGGAGGGCGCGGAAGTCGGCCAGGGCCCGGCGCCGCGCCGCCTCGTAGGACGGGCCGTGGACCAGCCCCGCCTCCTCGAGCTTGCGCGTCAGCTCGGCGATCTGCGCGAGCGGCACCGGCTGGTTCCGCAGCGCCAGCGCCCGCTCCACCTCGGCGAGGGTGCGGGTGCCGTCGAGGTGCGCGAGGACCAGATACGCCCCCGGGCTCACCACCGCCGCGTGTACCAGCACGCCCGAGGGGTCGCGCAGGGCGACGGCCTGGCTGCCGTCCTCGAGCTGCACGAGGCGGGGCTCCAGCGGGACGAGGCGGGGGCGGGCGTGGCGGTCCACCGCCCCTACTTAGCGGGGGCGCCCTACTTGCGCTTGTTGCGCTTGCGGGCGTCCTTGCGCGCCTTGCGCTCCTGCTTGTGCTTCTTCTTGCGCCGGTCCCGCTCGGTCTTGCTCTCGCCGCCGGCGATGGGCTCGGGCGCGTAGCCCATCATGCGGGCGCGGGCCAGGGCGCCGGCCGGCATGCGCGGCTGCATCCCCTTCGGCAGGCCGGCCATCTGGCCGGCGAGGCGCGAGGGATCGACCCCGCCGCCGAGGAGGTGCTCCACCGCGCCGGCGTCGCCACCCAGCACGTCCTCCATGCCCTTGCCCTGCAGCTTGCGGAGCTGCGCGAGCTGCTTCACGCCGGGCAGCCGCGAGAGCAGCCCCGGCGCGTCGCCGATCTGCCGCATCACCGCCCGCATGGCGTTGTACTGCTTGAGCAGGTCGCGGACGTCCTTCTCCCCGCGGCCGGAGCCGCGGGCGATGCGCTTGACCCGGGCGTCGTTGATGGTGTCCGGCCGCTGCCGCTCGGTGCGGGTCATGGAGTCGACCATCGCCACGATGCGGGTGAGCTGCTTGTCGTCGAACTGGAAGCCCTCCGGCAGCTCGCCGAAGAGCGGGAACTTCTCCATCAGCTCGCCGAGCGGCCCCATCTTCCGGACCAGCCGGATCTGGTTCACGAAGTCGTCGAGGGAGAAGTCGCCGGAGAGGATCTTCTCGGCGTCCTTCTTGGCCTGCTCCTCGTCGACGTGCTGCTCGAAGTCCTTCATCAGGCCGACGATGTCGCCGAACCCGAGGATGCGGCTCGCCAGCCCCTCCGGCCGGAACTCCTCGAGCCGGTCGAGCGACTCGCCCATGCCGAGGAACTTGATGGGCTTGCCGGTCACCTCCTTGATGGAGAGCGCCGCGCCGCCGCGGGCGTCGCCGTCGAGCTTGGTGAGGATGAAGCCGTCGATGGCGAGCCGCCGGTCGAACTCGGCCGCGGTCTTCACCGCGTCCTGGCCGATCATGGCGTCGCAGACGAGCAGGATGTTATCCGGCCCCACCGCCGCCTTGATCTCCTCGAGCTCCTGCATGAGCGGTTCGTCGATGGCGAGCCGGCCGGCGGTGTCGTAGAGGATGACGTTGGCCTTCTCGCGGAAGGCGACGTCCTGCGCCTTGCGGCACAGCTCCGGCGGCTTCACCCCCTCCTCGGAGTAGACCGGGACGCCGAGCTGCGCGCCGAGGACCTTGAGCTGCTCGACGGCGGCCGGGCGGTAGACGTCGGCGGCGACGAGGAGCGGCCTCTTGCCCTCCTTGAGGAAGCGGTTGGCGAGCTTGCCGGTGGTGGTGGTCTTGCCGGAGCCCTGGAGGCCGACCATCATCACCCCGGTCGGCCGCTTGCCGTTGACCTTGAGGGAGGTGTCCACCGGCCCCATGAGGGCCTCGAGCTCGTCGTGGCAGATCTTGATGAAGTGGTCCTGCGGGGTGACCTTCAGGGTCCCCTTCTCGGTCTTCACCTTGGTCTCGACCACCTCGCCCACGGCCTTCTCGCGGACGCGCGCCACGAAGCGCTTCACCACGTCGAAGGCCACGTCGGCCTCGAGGAGGGCCACGCGGATGTCGCGCAGGGCGTCGTCCACCGCGTCGGCGGTGATCTCGGTGCGGCCCTTCAGCTTGTTGCGCGCGGCCTTGAAGCCCTTGGAGACGGTCTCGAGCATGCGTTCACCTGGTCCGCCGGCGGGCGGAACCCGCGCTTATAACACGCCCATGTTACGGTAGCCGCCATGAGCGAAGCGCACCGGATCTTCAGCGTCGAGGACGCGAACGAGCTCGTGCCCATCCTCGAGCTCGAGCTCGGGCGAGTGGCCCGGCTCCGCTCCGAGCTCGCCCCGGTCATCGCCGTCCTGGGCGGTGCGGACACCGCCGTCGCCATCCTGCACCAGGGCGAGGCGCCGCCCGCGGGCCTGGAGCGGGAGGGGGCCGCGCTCAAGGAGATCGCCGCGCAGATCAGCGCCGCGGTGGAGCGCATCGGCCGGCTCGGCTGCGTCATCAAGGACCTCGAGGCCGGTCTCATCGACTTCTACAGCCTGCGGGGGAGCGAGCCCATCTTCCTCTGCTGGCAGTTCGGGGAGCCGGCCGTGTCGCACTGGCACGCGCTCGACGCCGGGTTCGCCGGCCGCCAGGAGATCGAGGGCGTCGAGGTCGAGCCGCCCGAGTTCCCGAACTGAGTTTCGCTTCAGCGCGCGGCGGTTCGCAGCTTCCCTGCCGCCTTGCAGCCTTCCTGGTTGCCGAGGTCGCAGGCGCGCTTCGCGTCCTCCAGCGCCCCGGAGGCGTCGCCGGAGCGGGCCCGGGCGAGGCCGTGCAGGAGGTAGCCGCGTCCGCCCTGGTAGCTCGGGTCGAGCTCGAGGACGCGCCCGTAGATCGCGACCGCGCTGGCGTCGCAGTTCGCGCCGAGCGCGAGGACTCCCAGGGAATCGAGGGCGACGGGCGCCAGCTTCGGGTCGCCGGCGGCTGCCTTGAGCTCGGGCACCGCGGCGGCGACCGCGCCCGAGCGCGAGAGCGAGACCCCCTTGTCCAGGTGCTCCCTCGCCGGGCCGGCGAGCGCGCGCTCGCAGTTGTCCACGAACTCCCGCGGGGAGGCACCCCGGGAGATCCGCACCGGCGCCCGCCCCGGCGCCGCGATCAAAAGCAGCGTCGGGTAGCTCTTGACGGAGAAGCGCTTCGCGAGCTCCGCGTCGTCGGCGCTGGCTTCCGCGTCGACCTTCACCTTGATGACCCGCTCGCCGAGCGCGCGCATCTCGGGTGAGGGGACGACCTCGCCGATGAACTGGCGGCAGTAGGGGCACCACTGCACGTGGAAGAGAAGCAGCAGGGGCGCGCCGCTCGAGGCCTGCTCGGCGCTGGCGCGGCGGAACCCGCTGGCGCCCTCGTGCCACTCCGAGGAGACCGACGGCGGTCGAGGGGCGCTCGGGAGGTCGTCGAGGGAGTAGATCCCGCACGACGCCGGCTCCGCTGCCGGCGTCGCGCCGGTCGCGAGAGGTCCTGGCTCGCGCGCGGGCGCGCTCTGGCCCTCCGGGGCGATCTCGGCCGCGAGCGCCGGAGCGTCCGCGGCAGGGGGCGCCACGGGCGGCGAGGCGCGAGGCGCGCCGGGCTCCGGGGACGAGGAGAGGGAGGCCGCCGCGGAGGCTCGCCGCGCCCGGAGGGTGGCGGCCCCGGCCAGGCCGATCAGCGCAAGCGCGGCGACCGCGACGGCGGCCGTTGGCAGGCGAGCACGACTCGATGGCGGCGCGCTCGGCGGCGGCACCGGAAGCGGTTCGGGAGGGGGCCTGAACTTGGCGTAAACCACGCCGCAGAGCGGGCATTCGGGACCCTCGACCCGGGGCCGACCGCACTTTGGGCAGGTCATCCGCCGAGTATAGGCCCTCCACTCAGGGTGTCACGAACGCACGGGGAAAGTAGGGCCGCCCGGACTCGAACCGTCCGTGACCATGAGTGTACAGGGTGCACCGGAGCGCACGGCGGCGTTCCCAGCCCATTCCTGCGGGTTGGCTCATCCGTTGGCGGTGCATACCGAAGGTTCTGCTGGATCGAAACCCGATCTCTGGGCTGCGCCAGGGCTGCGGAACGTGCCGGCGCTCGAGGCCGACATCTTCGTGCGTGCTACCGCGGCAGTCACGGCACGAGCGGCGTGCGGTGGTGCCACCGCTGAAGACCTCGAGGCCGTCGTCCGGCGCGGTAGCGCACAGGCGGCAGCCCTGCATGCCGCGGCCGTGAGCCCGCGCGGTTTCAAGCTGTGACCGTACGTGCGGCGCCCGCAGCGGCCTGTGCGGCAAATCGGGCACTACGGCTCGAGCGCGCTCTTCGCGGTGGCGATCGCGAGGAACATGCGACGGGGCCATCCCTCCGCTTGCAGGGGCACGAGGTCGTAGCCGGCGTAGAACCGTTCAGCAGCCTCGTCCTTCGCGTCCACGACGATACCGAGGCAGCCCAGCAAATCGGATGCGTTGACGACCCGGTGCAACGCATCGACGAGCAGCTTCTCCCCGAACCGGCGTCCGCGCGCACGCTCATCCACCGCGAGGCGGCCGATGAGAGCGACGGGCATCGGGTACCGAGGCAACTTCTTCACGAACGCCGCTGCGACTCCCTCGGACGCGACGCTCGCCATGCTGAGCGTGTAGTACCCGAGGACTCTGGGCAGCGTTTCGTCGTCGCCAAAGCGCCTCAGGACGTAGGCGCGCCCGATCCCAGCCAGGTCATTCGCGAGCGCATGGCGCGCGAAGTAGTCGTCGAGCGCGTGCTTGCCGCAGCGGAAGCCTGAGGCAGCATCCTCGGACTCGATGCGCACCGTGGCATAGATGGGAGCCTCGGCCGGGCTCATTTTGAGTGGCGCTTCGCTGCGGAGCGCAGCCGCGCGCCAGGCTTCGGCGGCGCCTCCACCAACTCCTGCATCCGGACAAGCGCCTTCGCTGGAAGGTCGACCTTCTCGGGCCTCATCGCCCACTCGAGCGCGGACAACGTCGGAGTGGCGAGCTCGCAAGCGGGGTGCGAGCCGTTCGGGTCGAGGGTGACCAGGCGTCGCCCGCGCCGGACCTCCATCAGTGCCTTCAGGAACAGGGCAAGCGCTTCGTCGATGAGCTGGCTGCGGCTCAAGCCGAGCTCTTCAGCCAGTTCGAGGACGGCAGCGCCTCGGTTATCGGGTACGGTCGCTTCTAGCCGCATCGTCGCCTCGTCTCCTCATGTCTGAGGGATATGTGAGGGATAACCCGACGAGCGCCGGAACGCAAGTCGAGGCACTGGTCGCCCTGTGGACGCGCTCGCCGTCTCGGCGGCGAACCCCGGCCGCCGGTCGGCGCCGAGCCCGGTGCCGGAGAAGGCCACGAACCGGCCCCTTGGGTTGACTCCGTCGCATGAGATCCCGACCCGGCTCGTCTGCGCTGCCCAGATCCCCATCCTCGAGAGGCCTGATGGCCGCGTCGTGATTCAGTGGACCGATGCCAGCGGCCGCAAGCGCCAGCGTACCCTCGCGAAGCGCCGCGCGGACGGCGCGCATCGCGCTCTCCTCCGTGAGAGCGCCGACGATCACCCGCCGGGATCCCGGCCGCCAGTGTTGCCGCTCACCCCGGATGACGGCGTAGCGCCGGATCTCGCGCGTGCAGCGTGATGGAGAGTGGCGCATCACCCCGGGGAAGGCCATCGCGCAGTCCGGAAACT
>JAJXVM010000146.1 GCA_021782135.1 Myxococcales bacterium
GCCGAGCTTCTCGCGCGCGGCCGGGCGCGGCAGCGCGCGCAGCGCGCGCGTGAGCCGGCCGATGCGCCGCCCCAGCTCGACCGGCCGGCCGGCGGCGTCGCCGTGCCAGAAGGGCATCTTGCCGGGCTCCCCCGGCGCCGGGGAGACCAGCACCCGGTCGTGGGTGATCTCCTCGATGCGCCAGCTGGAGGCGCCGAGCAGGAAGGTCTCCCCCACCCGCGACTCGAACACCATCTCCTCGTCGAGCTCGCCGACGCGGCCCCGGCCCTTCTCGGCCCCGGCCAGGAACACGCCGTAGAGGCCGCGGTCGGGGATGGTGCCGCCGTTCGCGACCGCCACGCGCCGCGCCCCCTCGCGCGCCCGCAGCCGCCCGGCCACCCGGTCCCAGGTGAGCCGCGGACGGAGCTCCGCGAACCGCTCCGACGGGTAGCGTCCGGAGAGCAGGTCGAGGACGCCGTCGAACAGCGGCCGGGGCAGCTCGGCGAACCCGGCCGCCCGGCGCGCCAGCGCGAAGACCGCCTCGACCTCGAGGTCCTCGAACGACACCATGGCGACGAGCTGCTGGGCGAGGACGTCGAGCGGGTTGCGCGGGAAGCGGATCTCCTCCACCGCCCCCTCCCGCATGGCCTCCACCGCCGCGGCGCAGGCCACCAGGTCGGCCCGGTACTTGGGGAAGAGGACGCCGCGGCTCGGCGCGTCCACCTGGTGCCCGGCGCGCCCGATGCGCTGCAGCCCGCTCGCGACCGAGGGCGGCGCCTCGATCTGCACCACCAGGTCCACCGAGCCCATGTCGATGCCCAGCTCGAGCGAGGAGGTGGCGACGAGGCCCCGCACCCGCCCCGCCTTGAGCTGGTCCTCGATGGCGATCCGCTGCGGCCGGGCGATGGAGCCGTGGTGGGCGTGCACCAGGGTCTCCCCCGCGAGCTCGTTCAGCGCGGCCGCCAGCCGCTCCGCCACCCGCCGGCTGTTCACGAAGATCAGGGTGGTGCGGTGGGCGCGGACGAGCTCGAGGAGCCGCGGGTGGATGGCGGTCCAGATCGAGGCGCGGACCGGCCCCCGCGAGGCGGACCCGCCCGGGAGGTCGAGCGGCTGGCCGAGCCGCGCCATGTCCTCGACCGGCACCTCCACCGAGAGCTCGAGCGGCTTGCGCGAGCCGGCGTCCACCACCGTCACCGGGCGCCAGCGCGGCGCCTCCCCGTCGCCCCCGGGCCGCTCCGCCCCCCCCAGGAAGCGGGCCACCTCCTCGAGCGGGCGCTGGGTGGCGGAGAGGCCGACGCGCTGCAGCCGGCGGCCGCAAAGCGCCTCGAGCCGCTCCAGCGAGAGCGCCAGGTGCGCGCCGCGCTTGGTGGGCACGAGCGCGTGGATCTCGTCCACGATCACCAGCTCGAGCGAGCGCAGCGCCTCGCGCGCCCGCGAGGTGAGGAGCAGGTAGAGCGACTCGGGCGTGGTGATGAGCACGTCGGCGGGGGCGCGCTGGAAGCGGGCGCGCTCGCGGGCCGGGGTGTCGCCGGTGCGGACCGAGATCTCCGGGACCCGGTGCGGATCCCCGCGCGCGGCCGCCACCCGGGCGATGCCGGCGAGCGGCGCCCGCAGGTTGCGCTCCACGTCCACCGCGAGCGCCTTGAGCGGCGAGACGTAGAGCACCCGGAGCCGCTCGCCCCGGGGCGGCTCCGGCGAGAACATCAGCCGGTCGATGCAGGAGAGGAAGGCCGCCAGGGTCTTGCCGCCGCCGGTGGGCGCGAGCAGGAGCGTGCTCTCTCCGCGCCGGATGGGCGGCCACCCGAGGACCTGCGCCCGGGTGGGCGCGGCGAAGGAGCGCGCGAACCACTCCTCGACCGCGGGGTGGAACATCCCGGGCGAGCCGGAGGACGGACCGGGTCCCATGGCGGGGGTCTAAGGCGAGGCCGGCTCGTTCGCCGCCACGGCGGCCGGCGCGCGCCGCGGCAGCTCCACGGTGAAGGTGGCCCCCTCCCCCGGCCGGCTCTCGACCGAGATGGTCCCGCCGTGCGCCTCCACCGTCTGCCGCGCGATCCACAGCCCGACGCCGAACCCGCCGAAGGAGTGGCCGGAGACCGCCCGCTCGAACCGGCCGAAGATGCGCCGCTGGTCGGCGGGCGCGATCCCGATGCCGTGGTCGCGCACCACCAGCCGCGCCCGATCCCCCTCGTCCTCGAGCAGCACCTCGATGGGCTTCCCCGGGCCGTACTTAATGGCGTTGGCGACGAGGTTGGTGATCACGTGATCGAGCCGCAGCGGGTCCCACCGGCCGGGGAGGACGTCGGGCGCGAAGACCACCAGCTGGCAGCCGGCCCGGTGCGCCTCGTCGGCGAACCGCTCCGCCACCTCGTGCACCACCTTCGCGAGGTCCGAGTCGACCGGCTCGATCGAGAGCCCGCCGGCGTGGATCCGGGAGAGGTCGAGCAGGGTCTCCACCAGCCGCGCCATCCGGTCGGTGCCGCGGCGGATCGCCTCCGCCCGCGACGGCAGCGCCTCCCGCGGCAGGGCGGCGGCGTTGCGCGCGAGGGCGTGCGCCTGCAGCCGCAGCGCGGTGAGCGGGGTCTTGAGCTCGTGCGAGGCGAGCGAGAGGAACTCGTCCCGGATCCGCACCGCCTCCTCGGCCCGCGACAGCAGGCGCGCGTTCTCGGCCGCGAGCGCCGCCTGCCTCCGCCCGGCCTCCTCGGCGGCGGCCCGCCCGCGGGCCAGCGTGGTGACGATGGAGAACACCAGGAGGGAGAAGACGGTCCCGGCGAGGGCCACCGCGAGCGGCAGGTAGCGCTCGGAGGCGGTCGGCGCCGCGCCCACCGCCGGCAGGTAGCGCAGCGTCCAGGTCCTCCCCGCGATCTCGAACCGCCTCACGCGGGCGAGCCCGCGCTTCCCGGCCCGCCCGAAGGACCGGTCCTGGTCGAACAGCAGCGTGGAGAGATCGATCCGCTCCCCGTCGAACACCTCCACGTCGAGCCCGCGCGGGCCGCCCTTCAGGGTGGCCCGCATGAGGTCCTCGGCGCGGAAGGGCGCGTAGATCCAGCCGGTCAGCGCCGCCCGGCGCTCGGCGAGGTCGCGGGGGGTGCCCCGGTAGACCGGGAGGTAGATGAGGAAGCCGGCCTGGACGTCGTCGCCGGCCTCCTGCACCAGCACCACGCGGGCGGTCGCGGCCGGCAGGCCGGTGTCGCGGGCCCGCTCCATGGCCGCCCGTCGTGTCGGCTCGGAGAACATGTCGTAGCCGATGGCGCGCCGGTTCCGCCAGTCGAGCGGCTCGAGCCAGACGATGCTCCCGTAGGTCTCCCGCCGGCCGGCCGGCCAGACGTGGAACCCCGCCTCGCCCTGGGAGCGGCGCAGCGCCTCCTCCTCGGCCAGCTGGCCGGGCCCCAGGCGGCGGGTGTAGCCGAGCCCCTGGATGCCCGGGTAGTGCTGCTCCAGCTCCAGGCTCCGCACCGGCTCCCGGAAGGCGGCGGGCGAGGGCTCGCGGCCCTCGAGGAAGACGCCGCGCGCCCCGCGCAGGAGCGCCAGGTACGCCTCCAGGCGGGCGCGGATCTCCCCCTCGGCGGTGATGCCGAGCTCGTCGAAGCGGGCCTGCTCCTCGGCGCGCAGGCCGCGGGAGGCCGCCCGGCTGGCGAGCGCGGTCAGGATCAGGCTGGCGAGCAGGAGCGACCACGGCACGAGGTCGCGGCGCAGCGCGCCGAGGTGGGACGAACGGCTCATTCGCGCGTCGAATCAACGCAGGTTCACCGCTCGCGCGCGAGGACCCCATCGGAGCGCGCCGTCAACTCGGCGGTCCGGGCGAGCAGAACCTGGACCTGGCGGTGCAGGAGGGCGCGCTCGCCCCCCTCCGCCGAGGGCCCCTCGAGCTCCCCGATGCGCGCGAGCAGCTCGCGGACCTTGAGCAGGTGCTGCTGCGCGAGGAGCAGGTCGCGCCCGAGCCGGGCGCCCTGGCGCGTGTAGATGAGGCCGGTGTGGAACAGGCCGCAGAGCGCCTTGCGGTTCGCGCCCAGCACCTCGCCCAGCCGGCGGTGCGCGTCGGCGAGGCGACGCTCGTTGCGGGCCCGGTCGAGCTCGACGACCGGTCCGGCGAAGCGGCGAGCGCGCGGGGGCTGCCTGGGCGTTTCCACCGCCCGGAATCGTAGGTCCGCTTCCTCGCGCCGGTCAATCGGCGCTCCGGGGGACCGCCGCGCGCGGGGCTTGACTTCCGGCTACGCGACCGCCCTCTCGACCAGCTCGGCCACCCGCGCGAGCGCCCGGTCGAGCCCGGCCGGCTCGGCGCCGCCGGCCTGGGCGAGGTCGGGCTTGCCGCCGCCGGCGCCGCCCACCAGCTTCGCCGCGTCCTTCACCAGCTCGCCGGCCTTCACCTTGCCGACGAGGTCCTTGGTGACCGCCACCAGCAGGATGGCCTTGCCGTCCTGCTCGCTGCCGAGCGCCACCACCCCGCGGCCGAGCTTGCCCCGCAGCTGGTCGGCGAGCTCGCGCAGGGCCTTGCCGTCGCCGTCCACCCGGGCGGTGAGGAGCTTCACCCCGTTCAGCTCGCGGGCCTGCCCGGCGAGGTCCCCGCTCTGCGCGGCCGCCACCTTGGACCGGGCCTCCTCGAGCGCGCGCTCGAGCTCCTTGGTTCGCCGCTGCGACTGCTCGAGCTTGGCCGAGACCTCGAAGAGGCCGGCCTTGAGCAGCGCCGCGGCGCGCCCGAGCTCCTCCTCCTCGCGCTGCGCCAGCTCCACCGCCTTCGGCCCGGTGAGGGCCACGATGCGCCGCACGCCGGCGGCGATGCTCTCCTCGCTCTCGATCTTGAAGTAGGCGATGTCGCCGGTCCGGCGCACGTGCGTGCCGCCGCAGAACTCCTTGGAGGGGCCGATGCGCACCACCCGCACCACCTCCCCGTACTTCTCGCCGAAGATCATCATCGCCCCGGACTGGCGCGCCTCCTCGATCTGGAGCACCGAGGTGTCGGTGGGCTCGTTGGCCCGCACCAGCTCGTTGACCCGCCGCTCCACCTCGTGGAGCTGGGCCAGGCCGAGCGGCTGGAAGTGCGAGAAGTCGAAGCGCAGGTAGTCGGGGTCGACCACCGAGCCGGCCTGCTTCACGTGCTCGCCGAGCGCCTCGCGCAGCGCGAACTGGAGCAGGTGGGTGGCGGAGTGGTTGGCGCGGATCCGGTCGCGCCGGGGCTCGTCCACGGTGAGCTCGACGAGGTCGCCCACCGCCATCGAGCCCTCCGCGAGCTGCCCCCGGTGGACGGTGAAGCCGGGCACCGGCCGCTGGCAGTCGAGCACCAGGACCTTGCCGGAGGGGCCGGCGATGACGCCCTGGTCGCCCACCTGGCCGCCCGACTCGCCGTAGAACGGGGTGAGCTCGGTCACCACCTCCACCTTGTCCCCCGGCTCGGCGCGCGCGGCCCGGCGGCCGTTGACCACGAGCGCCTTCACCTCGGCGCGGGTCGCCGTCCGCTCGTAGCCGACGAACTTCGTCTCGCCGAGCTCCTGGGCGACGGCCTTGTAGAGGTCGCCCACCGCCGCCTCGCCCGAGCCCTTCCACTCGGAGCGGGCGCGCTGCTCGGCCATGTGCTTGTCGAAGCCCGGCTCGTCCACCCCCAGGCCGCGCTCGCCGGCGATGACCCGGGTGAGGTCCATGGGAAAGCCGAAGGTGTCGTAGAGCTGGAAGGCCACCTTGCCCGGGAGCACCTTCTCGCCGGCGCCCTCGAGCCGCCGCATCTCCTCCTCGAGGATGGCGAGCCCCTTGTCGAGGGTGCGGCGGAACGACTCCTCCTCGTTCTTCGCCACCTCCAGGATGAAGGCCTGGTTCTCGCGGGTCTCCGGGTAGGCGTCGCCCATCTCGGCGATCACCGCCTCGCAGACGCGGGCCAGGAACGGCCTCTCCAGGCCGAGCCGCTTCCCGTGGCGGATGGCGCGCCGCATGATGCGGCGGAGCACGTAGCCCCGGCCCTCGTTCGAGGGCAGCACGCCGTCGCCCACGAGGAAGGTGGTGGCGCGGGCGTGGTCGGCGATGACGCGCATCGACACGCCGTCGTCGGTCCCGGCGTCGTAGCGCTTGCCCGAGACGCCCTCGATGGCGCGGATGATGTTCTGGAAGAGGTCGGTGTCGTAGTTGGAGCGCTTGCCCTGCACCACCGCGGCGAGCCGCTCCAGGCCGGCGCCGGTGTCGATGGACGGGCGCGGCAGCGGCGTGAGCGAGCCGTCCTGGCCGCGCTCGAACTGCATGAACACCAGGTTCCAGATCTCGAGCCAGCGGTCGCAGTCGCAGGCGACCCCCTGGCACTCGCGCCCGGCCGCCTCCTCGGCGCAGGGGATGTCGCCGCCCTGGAAGTAGTGGATCTCGGAGCAGGGGCCGCAGGGGCCGGTCTCGCCCATGGCCCAGAAGTTGTCCTTGGCGCCGAGCTTGTAGATCCGCTCCACCGGCACGCCGGCCTTCTTCCAGAGCTCGTACGCCTCCTCGTCCCAGGGGATGGCCCCCTCGCCGGCGAAGACCGTGGCGGCGAGCCGGCCCTTGTCGATGCCGAGCCACCTCGGGCTCGTCACCAGCTCCCAGGCGAAGGCCACCGCGTCGGCCTTGAAGTAGTCGCCGAAGGAGAAGTTGCCGAGCATCTCGAAGAAGGTGTGGTGGCGCGCGGTGAAGCCCACGTTCTCGAGGTCGTTGTGCTTGCCGCCGGCGCGGACGCACTTCTGCGAGGTGGTGGCGCGCTTGTGGTCGCGCTGCTCGCGGCCGGTGAACACGTCCTTGAACTGGTTCATCCCGGCGTTGGTGAAGAGCAGCGTCGGGTCGTTCTGCGGCACGAGCGAGGAGCTCTTCACGCGGCGGTGGCCGCGCTCCTCGAAGAAGCGGAGGAAGGCCTCGCGGATCTCGGCGGCGGTGGCGTTCTTCATGGCGTTTTCCGGGGTGAAGGGGGCTTAGATAACACGGGGGCGGGCGAGGCGCAGCCGCCAGACCGGCTGGCCGGTCGCGAGGTAGCGCTTCTCGCGCGTGGAGGGGAGCTCGGCCGGATCGTGGGGCGCGAAGGCGCCCGGGCCGCAGAGGTTCTCGAAGCCGGCCTCCTCGAGGCGCAGGATCGCGTCCTTGGCGTAGCGCTCCACGTCGGTGCGGAAGTCGAGCAGGCCGCCCGGCCGCAGGAGCCGCAGGACGAGGCCGGAGAGCGAGTCGTCCACCAGCCGCCGCCGGTGGTGCCGCCGCTTCCACCAGGGGTCGGGGAAGTGGACGTGCACCGCCGCCAGGGTGCCGGCGCGGAAGAGCCGCGGGGCGAGCAGCCGGGCGTCCCCCTGCAGCGCGAGCACGCGGGCGTGGCCGCGCGCCTCGAGCTTCTCCCGCAGCTCCTCGGCGAACTTGCGCCGCTGCTCGATGGCCACCAGGGCGCGGTCGGGGTGGGCGCGCGCGAAGGCCAGCGCGTAGCCCCCGTGGCCCGAGCCGATCTCGAGCTCCAGCGCCCCGGCCGCCTCCCCGAACCGCGCCCTCCAGTCGGGGAAGTGATCGAGGGCCAGGGGGGCGTCGTCCTCCAGGTTGAAGATCATGGCCGGCGGGAGCCCTCCCCCGCCGAGCGTTCCGAAATCATGCTGGTCGTTTAGCATGATAGAAGGGCGTCATGCGTGCAATCGCCGCCCTCGCGGCGTCGCTCCTCGTCCTCTCCGGATGCTCCCGCTGCGGCGCTCCTCGCGAGCGAGCCACCCCCCCCGAGCGCTGGATCGCCGCCGACGCGCCGGTCGCGGTGGTGCTCCCGGAGCTCGGCGCCGGGGCCGAGCAGCTCGCCGCGCTGGCGCGCGCCGCCCGCGGCTACCCCGCCGCCGGCTCGCTCATGGAGACCGCCGACGCCTTGCCGGCCCAGCTCGGCTTCGACCCGCTCGACCGCGCCGGGCTCACCGCGGCCGGGTTCGACCCGTCCCGCGGCGCGGCGCTCGCCGCCGGCCCGGGACAGCCCCTGGTGCTGGTGATGCCGGTCGCCGACGAGCGCCGGTTCGAGGAGACCCTCACCCGGCTCACCCGCGACCGGACCGGCGCGGCGCTGCGCGGCCGCTCCCGGTCGGGCGGGGTCGAGGTGGAGACGCTGCGCAAGGACGACCGCGCCCCGCCGGCGCTGGCCTTCGCCTACGCCGGGGGCTACGCCCTGCTCGCCACCGGCCCCGGCGCCGAGGAGGCGGTCCGGGCCGCGGCGAGCGTCGCCGCCCCGCGGTCGCTCGCCTCCTCGGTCCCGTTCTCCGAGGCGCGCGCCGCCGCGGGCAAGGGCCAGGCGGCGCTGCTCTGGGC
>JAJXVM010000147.1 GCA_021782135.1 Myxococcales bacterium
GGTTGCAGGCCCGGAGGTTGCCGTTCACGTATCCACTCCGGGATACGCTCGTAGAACCTTTCGCTAGAAGTCTTTCGGACCCGGGTTCGATTCCCGGCGCCTCCACTCCTTAACTGCCCGAGACGATTGGGCTCCGGCTCAGGCCGGAGGCTCGTCTCCAAGCCGTCTTCAACGCAACCCGGGGTCCCCGAGCGGAGCGCCGCCCTCGCCGAGCCGAGGGGCGGCGCGGAGTCGAGGGGCGACGCGTCTTCGTCGACCGGCCGGCGCAGCCCGTTCGCTTGCAGCGCGGCCCAGGCCATGACACGCTGGGCCATGCCGCGCTTCTGGTCGCCGGACATCCGGCGCGGATCCGCGGAGCCATCGCGCCGGGTGAACCGGGCGGGCAGAGGGAGGAACGATTGGCCCGAGTCCACGCCGTTGAAAAGCGCGGAAAGTCCTTCCGGACGAAGACGCTCCGGCTTCACCCGCTCGAGAACCTCGTCTTCGAGCAGGCCTGCGCGGCGCTGAACCGGATGGAGCGCACCCAGCTCATGCAGGAGGCGGTGATCCACGAGGCGGCCCGCCTCGGGGTCCGCTGGACGGCGGACCCCGTCGCGCCGCTCACCTCGTCGTGGCCCTACCTGCCCGACCGGGGAGACGAGCCGACCGGGGTCCGAGTCTCGATCACCGTGAGCCTCCCCGTCGCCGAGATCATCACCCGGGCGGCGGAGCACGTCCACGCGAGCGAGCCCCTGTTCATCATCGGCGCGACGCTCGCGCACGTCGGGCGGCTCAAGGCCTGCTTCAAGGCGATCCACGCGGACTCACCGGAGGAGGCCCGCGCCATCCGGGCCGGCCTCGACAGGATCAAGCTGCCGCCGCGGTACCAGTACGCGCGGCGGCCGAAGCGAAGCTGAACGGTCGCCTCCTGTGCGGGGTCGCAGTGCTCGCGCCATTTGCCTTCGTGTTCTCCACGAGCCTGTACTGAGTCACGCCTCCTCATCACCCGAAAGCTCATGCCCGGCGGGCAGAACTGCGACGCGCCGGCCGAGTTGGAAGAACAGCTTCAGGATTCGGCGTTCCGCGCCGGAATGGGGAAGGCTTTCCGGACGACCTTCAAGCTACGAGCAGGTGCAGTTACCCGGGATGTACGTGGCGCACCACTGCTGGCACGTCTGCCCGGGAGCGAACTGGCACTGCACGCCGGAGCTAGCGCCCATCACCGAGGCGCACTGCGAGGAACTGCCGCACGACCAGTGCGCGCACGTGCCGCTGCCCCCGCTTCCGCCACAGAGGATGTACCCGATGCAGGCGGTGCCATCGGCGGGGCCGTAGGGGTAGCAGGCCGGCGTGACGCCGTTCGAGCAGTAGTACGGCGTCGAAGTGGGGCAGCAGTGGCCGTTGCCGCAGTCGAGCGGTGCGCTGCTCGGGCAGTCACCACCGCCGCTGCCGCACCCAACGAGCGCTGTGACTAGGAAGGCCGCCGCGACGAAGAGGGTCTTCATGGGGTCACTCCAGTAGGTGCGACAAGAAGTAGCACGGCGGACGAGCGGGCGGTATCCCATGAGCGGCTTACTGCTCGACGGGCTGCTTGGATCTGGTGCCCGAAGCGTGGCGGTCGCCCTGCTCGCGTTCATTCGTCCTCCACCGTGAGGCGGACAGGGATGCGGTCAACGGCGGGAGACAGACAGGCTCTTATGAGCGACAGCGATCGTTGATCGCCTCGAGCCAGCATGAAACGGCAGCGCGCTCGGGCGGTAAGGGCAGCCGATTGTCGACGCCACGCAGTTCCTCGAGTTCGTACTCGAGAAGACCGCGTCGGACCGCAGCGGTGAGCCGCGCTCCCCCAACCCGAAGGGAAAATACGTGCAGCCCACCGGCAAGGACATCCGGGAGCAGGCTGGCGACACAGCTGCGCATGAAGGCTCCCTCCGTGGCGAGGTCGGCGATGCTGCCGAGTGGGGTCGCGCGCACATCCGGCACCGACACGTCCGGGTAGGGCCAGGGCGGCAGGGCAAGACCTTCTACCCCCGCAAGCTCGAGGTCTGGGGTTAGGGCTTCGACCGCCACCACGGGCCCGAGATCGAGTCCCTGTACTTGTTTGAGTAGGCGGCCAAGTCGTGCGGCCGGTGACCCGACGTGCTCCCAGCGCCGAAGCTCGTCGAGGATCTCTACCGCGTGCGAGCGCCGCCCCGGCCGCCGGCCCGTTTCGCGGCAATACCCGATGAGCCGCTCGACCAGGTGGTGCACGTCGTCACCCGGCCCGAGGTCATCGCCGAACTGCTCGGGCTGCCGGCGCGCCGCCTTGAGGAGCGCATGTGCGTGGCGGGAGATGAAGGGGCTGAGCGCGATCCCGAGGTCGCCGGCACGCGCCAGCGCCCGGGAGGCACCGGCCGCTACTCGGAACCAGGCTGCGTTCCGGTCGGGCCGCGAAGGTATGTCCTCCGGGGCGAAACGGGGAATGGGCCTGACCAAGAGGTGCTCGGGAAGCACCTGGGTGCCTGCTCGGCGGATCAAGATGGGCTGGGCCCGCAGGTCCCGTTCCCAGCCGCCCGCCGATCGGGAGGGCCACTCGCGCTCCACATCATCGCGGCGGCGCGTCTCCTCCCAGGCTGCCACCGCTTCGGCTACGACGTCGCGAAGCCGTCGCCCACGAACTGCCGCGCGCAGGATGGCATTCGCGGCGTCGGCATGGCCTCGCTGCCCCAGGGCGGCGACCAGCAAGACCACGCCCGGGCACGTCGCCGCGAGCTGGCGCATGCGCCCAGTCTGGTCGTCAGCGATGGCCGAGTAGACGTTCCAGCGCGCGCAGGTTGGGAAGCGACGGGCCGTCATGAGGGCGTCGGGATCGCATGCCGCGATCGCGGCGTGGGCCGCGTCGCGCACGAGGGCGCGATACGTACCAAGGGCGAGCCCGTAGCCTCGCCAGGGGTGCTCGAGGGCGCCCGCGAGCTCACGGACGTTCGAGTCTACTTCCGCGATCAAGCTCGCGAACACGTCTCCAGCGTCTGTTGCCCCGAGCCGACCCGGGGACATCGCCCAGTGCCCGAGGAATGGCTCGACATCGAACCCCTCCTCCGCTGGCCCACGTCGCACCGACGCCTCGAAGCGGGTGGGCGCCTCGACTCGGAGGAGGATCCGGAAGGACTGGCCCACCCCGGGACCGACCGTCTCGACGCCAAGCGTTCCATCTCGCAGTGTGCAGCGGAAGTCGATCTGGCTGACGGGGAGAGGCAACGAGAGGGAAGTGCCGTGCATGCCCAGGAGCTCGCGCCTAGGAAGAACAGCGGGAGAGCGTCGAGGGCCGTTCTCCGCCGACCACCCCGCGCCAAGACCGGGTTGCCGTCGCGCGGTCGGGCCGAGCGATGAGGATGAGCTGCACGGGCACCACGGTAGCGGGCAGGGCGGACACGCCCTGAACCCCGTCCGGTCAAGTGCAGTCGTCTCGGAGACCGCCACTTCATTCCCGGACGGCCTTCACCACCTCGCGCGCGACGACCGCGGAGCCCGCCGGGCTCTGGCCGGTGACGAGCTTGCCGTGGCGGGCGGCACGGCGCGAGGTCTCACGCGAGCTTCTTCAGCAGCCATGCCATGTTCTCTCCGAGGGTCCGCATCGTCTGCAGGCCCTCTTCATCCCGCTCGACGTCGCCCTTGTGCAGGCCGATCCCCACGTTCCAGTAGCTGGAGCCCGGCACGACCATCTGGTTGATGGTGAAGAAGTGGTTCATCGTGTCGAACGCGTGGGTCGAGCCGGCCCGACGCACGGCGACCACGGCGGCGCCCACCTTGCGGCGGAACAGGTCGCCGTTCTGCTTCGCGACGAAGCCGCAGCGATCGATGAGCGCCTTCATCTCCGTGGTCACGTCGCTGAAGTAGGTCGGCGAGCCGAGCAGGATCCCGTCGGCGGCGGCCATCTTCTCGATGCAGGCGTTGACCACGTCGTCGTCCCGGGAGCAGCGCCCGTCGCGCCGCTCCGCGCATCGGCGGCAGCCGGTGCAGCCGTGGATGTCCTGGCCGGCGAGGTGCACGACCTCCGTCTCGATCCCCTCGCGCTCGAGCTCGTCGAGGACCCGCTGGATCAGGATGACCGTGTTGCCGTCCTTCCGCGCGCTGCCGTTGAATGCGACCACTTTCATGCCCGGGCTCCGGCGCGGCGTGCCGTCCGGAGGTGGGCGGCGATCTCGCGCGGCGGGAACCTAGACTGAAGCCGAACCCGCCGTCCATCGGCCGTGCCGATGCGGCACATTCCGCGGCGCGATTGGTCACCGGGCGGCGGAGGCCTCAAGCGCCGCGGGGCCTCGGGGGAGCCCGAGTGCGAGCCGCCCTCGCCGAGCGCGACCGCCGAGATCGAGGAACGTCGCCGGCGCCGGATCGAGCGAAAGCCGGGACCAGGCGCGCGGGAAACAGCCCGAGAACCCCCGAGCCTCCTCCAGGTTGAGCCGGTTTCACCCGTCTTCCCTCCGCCCCCCGCACCGCTCGCACCGGGTCGCGTGCCACCCCGTCTCGCTCACCCAAAGCGACCCCGGCCGGCCGCACAGCTCGCAAACCTCTCCGCTGTGCTCCATCGCGACCCCGATCCGGTCCAGGTACTCGGGACGACGGTCCTTCACGTAGAAGCGCAGCGTGCCGAACTTCTCCTTCACCTGGAGCACCTGCCGATCCCAGCCCAGGCGGATCAGGTCCTCGACCAGTTCCTTGACGAGGCCGTGCCAGCCTCGCCCGACGAGGTCCCGGCCGCCGTCGAAGGGTTGACCGGGAGCTCGCCCGTCCCGCAGGTCGTAGGGCGCGAGCAGCGCGGCGAGAGCCGCGCGTTCGTCGTTGCAGTTCCTCATGGTTCCAGACTACCCGCGGGGCGGACGAACGAGCGGGCGAGCCTCGGAACGTGCCGCCCGCGTGATCGCGCCCGAAGCGCGCGCCCCTTCTCGGTGAGGAGGGTCGGGAGACACTCCGCTAGCATCCGGGTGACTCGTTCCTTTTTCGCCACCCACTCCCCCCGGAGCGCCGCATGTCCAGCCGCACCGCCCTCACCCCCGCGCCGCCGCAGGCCACCGGCGCGACCTGGTCCGCCGCCCACCTCGGACGCCTCGCGCAGGTGGACGGCTACTCGCTCACGCTCTCGCAGTTCCCCAAGCCGATCCGGGGCAAGGTCTTCCTGAAGGCGCTCCTCGGGCTCACCGGCATGGAGGTCTCGGTCACCAAGCTCCCCGCCCGCCCCGCCGGCGCCGCCATCCCCTTCCTCCACCGCCACCGCGCGCACGAGGAGCTGTACGTCTTCACCGGCGGCCGCGGGCAGATGCTCGTGGACGGCAGCGTCATCGACGTCGAGGAGGGCTCGGTGGTGCGGGTCGCCCCCGGCGGCGCGCGCACCATCCGCGCCCTGCCCGGCGAGGAGCTGGAGTACCTGTGCATCCAGGCGCGCCAGGACTCCATGCCCGACGCCGAGGCGGCGGACGACGGCGAGCCGCTCGAGGAGAAGCCGGCCTGGCCGTGAGCCTCGTCCCGCCGCCCTGGTCAGCGCTCGCCGTCGAGCGGCCTGGCCGCGGCGATCCGGCCGCCCACCAGCCGCACCCGCCACACCCCGCAGTTGGGCACGGTCCGCGGCGGCGGCACCGGCGCGGCCGACAGGAAGGCCCGCATCACGCCGCCGTGAGTGACGAGCAGGGCCGGCGCGTCGAGCCGCTCGGCGGCCCCGTGAATGGCGGGGACGACCCGCGCGAGCAGCGCTTCCATCGACTCGCCGCCGGGAGGCGCCAGTTGCGGGTCGCCGACGTGGCGCGCCCACTCCCTCGGATACCCGGACTCGCACTGCGCCCGGGTGAGCCCCTCCCAGGCCCCGTAGGCGCGCTCGCGCAGCGCCGGGTCGAGCACCGCGACCTCGAGCCCGAGCGCCTCGCCCAGGATCTCCGCCGTCCCGCGCGCGCGGGAGAGGTCGCTCGATCCGATGGCGCGGACCCCTTCGGCGCGCAGCCGCCCCGCCAGGGCCAGCGCCTGCGCCCGGCCGTTGGCGTTGAGCGGCACGTCGGTGTGGCCCTGCCAGCGACCGGCGGCGTTCCAGTCGGTCTCGCCGTGTCGGACGAGCAGCAGGTGTCGTTCGGGGGGCGGCATCGGAAGGAGCCCAGCCATACCACGCGGCGGGCCGGCGAGCAGGAGCGCGGCCGTCCTTCCCCTCGCCCCCGTGAAACGGCGCGATTCCCCTCGCCGGGCGCTCGCCCGGCGGGCCGCCACCCGGAGCGATTCCCGGAACCCTTCCGGCCCCGCGGCGTGTCTCACGCTCGTCGCCTCGCCGTCGGCTCGTCCGAGGGAGCCGGAACATGCACTTCGACCTCGCCGGCCTGTTCCTCGCCGGCCTCCTCACGTTCGCGTCTCCCTGCGTGCTCCCGCTGGTGCCCATCTACCTCGGGCTCCTCGGGGGCGCGTCGGCCGAGGGGCTACGAGGCGGCGTCCGTCCGCGGCTGGTCGCGCGGGCGGCGGCGTTCTCGCTCGGGCTCGCCACCGTGTTCGTCGCCCTGGGGCTCGCCGCCAGCGCCGCGGGCCGGCTCCTGGCCGCGCACCGGGCGCTCCTCCTCGCCGCCTCCGGCCTGGTGATGATCGGGTTCGGGCTCCGCTTCCTCGGCCTGCTCCGGCTGCCCTTCCTCGACCGGGAGCGGCGCCCCTGGCTCCAGCGGCTCGCCCCGGGCGCCTCCCTGCTCGCGGCCTTCGCCTTCGGCGGCGCGTTCGCGCTCGGGTGGACGCCCTGCATCGGCCCGGTGCTCGGCTCGGTCCTCACCTACACCGCCGGCTCGGGCGCGAGCCCGGCGCGGGGCGCGCTCTACCTCGGGCTCTACGCCGCCGGGCTCACGCTCCCCCTCCTCGCCGCGGCGACCTTCGCGCCCTTCGTGCTCGGGGCGCTCGACCGGCTCAAGCCGCACCTGCGCCGCTTCGAGATCGCGACCGGGCTCCTGCTGGTCGGGGCCGGCGCCCTGATCATGACCGACCGGCTCATGATCCTCCTCCCGCCGGCGAAGGCGCCCGCGGCGCGCGCCCCCGGCGCGCTGGCGCGGTCCTCCCGGCCCGGCTCCGGAGCCGCGTGCTCGGCGGCCGGCGACGGCTCGACCTGCGAGGTCCCCGACTCCGCCGCGCCTCCCGCGTTCCTCGCCGCCAGCGCGCAAGTCCACGGCCCGGCGGTGGTCGAGGTCATGAGCGCGCACTGCCCCATCTGCCGGCTGATGGCGCCGTCGGTCGAGGCGGCCGAGCAGGGCTGCCCGATGAAGGTGGTCCGGGAGTACGTCGAGCAGCCCGCCGGCGCCGACCTCGCGCGGCGCTACGCGATCCGGGGGGTCCCCACCTTCCTGGTCCTCGACGGCTCGGATCAGGCGGTGCAGCGGCTCGTGGGGCAGAGCCCGCCGGAGGCGATCCGGAGCGCGCTCGAGCGGGCGTCCGCGCGGGCCTGCGACTCCTCCCCCGGCGCCGCCCGAGGCTCCTGAGCGCGAGGCGGCGCGCCTCGCGGTTCAGGGCTGCTTGGAGCAGTGGAACATCCAGCGGACGCCGAGGCGGTCGGTGAGGATGCCGAACCGCTCGGCCCAGGACGTCTGCTGGAGCGGCATGTCGATCCGGCCCCCCGCCGCGAGGGCCTCGAACCGGGTCTCGAGCTCCAGCTCGCCGTCGAACTCGACGTACACGCTCATGTTCCCCTCGGCCGGCAGCTGCCGGCCCGGCGCGGCGTCGTTCAGCATGAGGAGGTTCTCGCCGATCCGGAGCTCGGCGTGCGCCACGCGCGCGCGGTACTCGGCCGGAACGTTCGCCCCCGCCATCTCGCCGAAGCGGAGGAAGGACTCGGTGTGCGCCCCGAGCGTGTGCCGGTAGAGCGCGATCGCCTCCTCCGCCTTCCCGTCGAAGGTGAGATACGGGTTGAGTCGCTTCACCGGCATGACCTGTCCTCCGTTCGCTCCGGGGCTCCGTCGGGACCCCCGCCTCGCGGGCCCGCGCAGGGGAGGTACTCGGGACCGAGCTCCGCGGCTCCGCCCAGGCAGGGGTTCCGGCCGCCGCCTCGCCTGCCGCCACGGCGCGAGGTGGCTCGGGCGACCGCCCGCCCGCCGGCCCGCCTCCGCGGCGCGCCCCCCCGCGTTCGGGCTCAACGCTGGTCGAGGCGCTTCGAGAGCCAGGCCGCCGCGAGGGCCAGGCTCTCCGGCGAGATCTCGTGACCGAGCCCGGGGATCTCGCGGTGCTCGACCCGCGGGCCGAGCAGCGCCGAGAGCACCTCG